>CAJQPH010000159.1 GCA_905480165.1 uncultured Flavobacteriales bacterium | reverse complement strand
AAGAATTAAAAAATAAATACCCGATTAGCATTAATTATGATGTTTTGTACAATTTAGGTGCTGATGATTAAACATACACTATTTCCTTTATTATTACTTTTCACATCAACTGTTTTTGCTCAAAATGGTAAATTGGTCAATAAAGTTTTGGCTCAGGTGGGAGACAATATTATTCTTTTGTCTGATATTGAAATTCAAAAACTACAAGCGAAACAATCTGAAATGGAAGTTGATTTCGACTTCTCATGTTCGGTTTTAGAGCAACTAATGGTTCAGGAATTATTAGTCAATCAAGCCAAGCTTGACAGTATTCCTGTGTCTGATGAGCAAGTAGATGCTGAAATGGAAAATCGTTTACGGATTATCGAGAAAGATATGGGAGGTAGAGCTAAGCTTGAGGAATATTACGGGAAGACCACTACTCAAATAAAAGAAGAATTTCGTTCCGTAATAAAAGACAGAATATTGGCGCAAGAAATGGAGCGGACCATCACAAATGGTATATCCGTGACTCCAAAGGAAGTCTCTTCTTTTTTTGAAGCACTGCCTAAAGACAGTATACCTTTCATCAATATGAAGCTTAGCTTTCAACAAATTGTTATTTACCCTGATATCAATGCTGAAGACAACAAGAGGGCATACAATGAACTGAATGAGGTCCTTGACTTAATCGTTGTTGGAGGTAAGAGTTTTGAAACCATGGCTCGAATTCACTCTGATGATCCAGGGAGTGCAAGCCTAGGAGGTAAAATTGAAGCATCTCGGGGAATGATGGTTCCTCAATTTGAATCAACGGTATTTAAATTAAAGGTAGGCGAAGTCTCTGATATTATCGAAACACAATACGGATACCATATCATTAAACTTATTTCAAGAAAGGGTGATGATTATACTTGTTTGCACATATTGAATATGCCTGAGTTCAGTAATGATGCGATTAATTCTGCTTCTATCAAGATGGATGAATGTTATAAAAGGCTAAACGAAAATGAAATCACATGGAATGAGGCCATTGCTCTTTATTCAAATGATGAAAGAACGAAACAGAATGTAGGTATAATTACGAACCCCATTACTGGTGATCAAATGTGGGATATGGAAGACCTTAATCAAGTAGATCAACAAATTTATTTACTGACCGACGCCATGGAAAAAGGTGATATCACTTCACCTAATTTGTATATTGATATTTATGAAAGAAAACAAGGGATTCGAATCGTTCGTCTGATGGAAAGATTTACTCCACATATAGCAAATATTAATGATGATTATAGCCTAATCAAGGCTGCTGCTGAAAATGACAAGAAAGAAAGAACCATGGGTACATGGATAAATTCTAAAATCTCTAATGCATTTATTCGTGTTGATGAGTCATATAGTAAATGTGAATTTTCCCACAAGTGGTTCTCAAACTCAAACAATTGAAACGATGACAGATAAAGATAGAATTGATGAGCTCGTTGTAAACTTCAATCGATTAAAGAAAGAAATCAGCAAGGTAATTGTTGGTCAGGATGATGTTGTTGATCAGGTTTGCATCTCTGTTTTTTCACGTGCGCACTGTCTTTTAGTTGGTGTCCCTGGATTGGCTAAAACCCTTCTCGTTAATACCATTTCAGAAACACTCGGTTTGAGTTTTAATCGAATTCAATTTACACCTGACCTCATGCCTTCGGATATTATTGGTTCTGAAATATTAGATGAGAGCAAGTCATTCAAATTTATCCCTGGACCCGTATTTTCAAATGTTATTTTGGCAGATGAAATAAACAGAACTCCCCCTAAAACTCAGTCAGCACTGCTTGAAGCCATGCAGGAAAGAAGTGTTACAGCATCAGGAAAGACTTATGAGTTGCCTAATCCATTTTTTGTTTTGGCCACTCAAAACCCGATCGAACAGGAGGGAACCTATCCGCTTCCAGAGGCACAGCTTGATCGTTTTATGTTTAATATCTGGGTAGACTATCCGAGCTACGAAGAGGAGTTGGAAATTGTTAAGAAGACTACGTCAGATACAAAAGAAAAATTGGATATCATTCTAACCTCTGAGCAAATCATCGCTTATCAAGATTTAATTAGACGTATCCCAGTTGCTGATAATGTATTAGAATATGCTGTTACTTTGGTAAATAACACACGTTTGAATAATGAAAATGCTCCCGAAATAACGAAAAACTATATTACTTGGGGAGCAGGACCCAGGGCTTCACAGTATTTAATTGTAGGTGCCAAATGTTACGCAGCTCTTCAGGGGAAATACTCACCAGACATAGAGGATGTAAAAGCGATAGCAAAGCCAATTCTAAGACACAGATTGGTGCGTAATTATAGGGCTGAGGCTGAAGGTTATTCCATGGACAGAATAATTTCAGAATTATTATAGTTCTATTGATGGTTATTTCTTAAGATTAATTTCGCTCTATCCCAATATTGGTCCATTTCTAACAAAGACATATCCTGGATCTTGTTTTCGTCTTTGATTATTAAATCTTCCATGAGCTGAAATCTCGTAATGAACTTTTGATTTGTTTTAGAAAGCGCTGATTCTGGAGATAAATCAATGAATCGTGCATAATTGACTAATGAAAATAACAAGTCTCCAAATTCTTCTTCTTTTTTATCAGTGTTATTATTTAATTCTACTTCAAATTCATCTATTTCTTCTTTCACTTTTTTCCAGACGTCCTTGGCATTCTCCCATTCAAATCCAATTCCTTTTGCCTTTTCTTGAATTCTAGTTGCTTTGACTAAAGCGGGTAGTGAATGAGGTACCCCTTCAAGAACTGACTTTCTCCCTTCTTTTAGTTTTAATTTTTCCCAGTTTTTTTTCACTTCTTCCTCATCTTGAACTACGACATCTCCATAAATATGAGGATGTCGATGAATCAGCTTATCACATACTGTATTTAAAGCATCATCAATGTTAAATGCTTTTTTTTCACTAGCGATTTTACAATAAAAAACCATGTGAAGAAGTAAATCTCCTATCTCTCCTTTTATTTCATTTAAATTCTGTGCAGTTATTGCATCCGCAAGCTCATAAGTTTCCTCTATAGTGAGATTTCTCAAAGATTCAAGGGTTTGTTTTTGATCCCAAGGACATTTCTCCCGTAAATCATCCATTATATTCAATAATCTCTTAAATGCAACCAGTCTTTTATCCATTGTGATTACAAAAGTAATATTTATAGCATTGAATGCTTAACTTTGGAATGGTGAAAAATGTGCTAATTGCTTTATTTTTGTTTTTCAATATATTTGGTTTTCGTGGTCAAATCAGCGAAGGCTTCAATATTCGATTGAAATCAGGGTTTCTAGCTGCTCATAGAGGCGTTTTGTCTCATTTGCCTAAGCAGACTGCTTTAGCGACTGAATTATCTTATTACAAGCGCTTAAAAGACGGTAAATCATGGACGAGACATTTTAATTATCCAACTGTAGGCGCCGCATTCTTCTTTGGTTCAGTAGGTAATAATGAGGTATTGGGAAGATATACTGCCCTGTATGGTTTTGCAGACGTTCCCATACTTTTAAAAAATAATTTTGAAATCAATTGGAGGTTGGGGTCTGGGTTAGGATATACCAATAGAGTGTACGACCCAATTTTAAACCCCAAAAACATGGCCATTAGTTCTCATTTAAACGCCATGATTGTCATGGGGATTAAGTCACTTTATCGTTTTGATCGAAGTTCGATTTCTTTAGGATTAGATATTACTCATTTTAGTAATTGTGCGTTTAAAATACCGAATTATGGCATTAATATGCCTTATCTTTCTATGGGTTATTCTCGAAATGTTTTAGAAGAACGACAAAGTTCAGTTCGCGAACAAATAAAAGAGTTTAAAAAAGTTTATTACGGTTTTCAAGGTGTTTTTTCATTAAAAGAAATCAACCCTCACGGTTCTAGGAGATATCCAGTTTTTGCGGTAGGGGTTTTTGGAAGGTACTATTTTCAGCCAAAGGTTGGAGTCGAAGTCGGATTAGATCTTATCTCAAAACAATCTGTTTTTGACTTTGAGCCTCAAGTCAGTAAAACACAATTCAGTATTTTACAGCTTGGTTTTTACACAGGCTATATACTGCCACTAAACCATTTTCATTTTTTCTTTGGAATGGGGGCCTATGTCAGAGATCGGTACAAGCCAAATGGGCCATTGTATCACAGAATTGGCTTTCGCTATCTATTTACAAATGGATTGTATGCAAATATCACGCTAAAAACACATTGGGCGAAAGCAGATTACATGGAGGCCGGTATTGGATATCTTTTAAATTTCAAAAAAAGCACATCAAATGAATAAAACGTATTATTCAATTCGGCGCATGTCTTTATTGATACTTTCAATAGTTTTTTTAGCAGGTATTTATTCGTGCAAACCTGCCAATGAGCGATCTTGTTTTAAAAGGTCTGGAGAAAGTGATTCTTTATTGATTGAATTGCCTTCTTTTGATAAATTAATCTTGGGTGAACATATGCGTTTTGTCCTTGTGCAGGATACAATTCAAAAGATTCGTCTGTATGGTGGATCGAATTTATTGAATCAAATATCGATTGATACCGATGAATCAAATGAGATTTCTATTAGTAATGAAAACCGTTGTAAATTTTTTAGGTATAGAAATAATGATATTATTGTATATATCCATTTTATTGGATTAAATGAAATCGTATTTAATGGGTCTGAAGAATTAAGCAATCAAGGAGTATTGGTGTTGGAGGACTTAAAAATAACGACTTTAGGATCAGGAGGTTCAGTGAATTTACATTTGAGTGCCAATGAAATTTACAGTCTGAATGAAGCGGGTTGGCCAGATGTAACTTTGCATGGAGATTGCACTTCCTTTCGTTCAGAAACCTTTGGAAATCTTATTTTAAACTTGATGGATTTAAATGTAAATGAATCAATGGACCTAATATCACAAGCAGGTACAATATCTAAAATTAATGCACAAGGTACGGTTCTGAAAGTAGAATTATCTGGAACTGGTGATTTGTGGTATTATGGAATTCCCTCCGAAATAATAAAAAAAGAATACAATTCGGGAAAGCTTATTGATAAAAACTAATAATTTTACAGTATGAATATCTTAATTCCAATTCTTTTGTTGTCTTTAGCCTTCGCTGGTATAGCCATTAAGATTTTATTAAAAAAGGATGGTAAGTTTGCAGGGACTTGTGCGAGTAATAATCCGATGTTTCAAAATGAAGAAGGCTCCTGTAGTTTTTGCGGTGCAAAACCCGAAGAGCAATGTAAATCTGAAATCTCGTGAAAATTATATCCTTTAATGTGAATGGTATTCGTGCAATTGTAAAGAAAAATTTTATTTCTGACATGCGCATTATAGATGCCGATATAATTTGTTTACAAGAAACGAAGGCAATGGTTTCTCAAGTCAAAGAAGCTTTAGTAGATTTGGATGGTTATCACATTTATGCAAATGAGGCAGAAAAGAAAGGGTATTCAGGAACTGCTATTATGTCTAAACAAAAACCAATAGAGGTAAGTTATGGCATGGGAGTTTCAGAGCATGACCATGAAGGTCGGATCATATGTGCGGAATATGTGGAGTATTATGTAGTAACCGTATACGTGCCTAATTCTGGAAGTGAATTATTGAGAATGAAATATCGAATGGAATGGGATCAGGCATTTTGTTCCTACCTAAAGAGTCTTGAAAAAAACAAGCCCGTTATTGTATGTGGTGATTTTAATGTAGCACATAAATCCATAGACTTGGCAAGGCCAAAACCGAATTACAATAAATCAGCAGGTCATATGCAAGAGGAAATTGATGGAATGAATCATTATGAAAACAACGGTTTAATGGACGCATTTCGGTTTTTTAATCCTGATACTGTGAAATACTCTTGGTGGAGTTACAGGGCAGGGGCAAGGGGAAGAAACATAGGTTGGAGAATAGATTATTTCCTAGTGTCAAATCCGTTTTTAAATCAGCTAAACAATGCGGAAATTCATAATGATATTATGGGTTCAGATCATTGCCCAGTGTCTATTTCTTTTTGAACCAGTTAATAGGGTTCCATTTCGATTTTGTTTTTTGTTCATCACCATAATAATCACCTGTGTATCCGTATCCGTAACCGTATCCATACCCGTATCAATATCCATATCCATATCCATATCCTTTTGTTCCATATGTTCCATTTAGGAGTATGGCCATGTTTGGTAGTCTTTTATCATTTTTAAGATCTAGAGCAATATTTAACATCTTTTTTGGGAGTTGATGTGCTCTAACGACATAAACAACAGTATCAGCATATTTTGATATCAATAATGTATCACTAACGATACCAACAGGCGCAGTATCGACAATAACGTAGTCATAGGCCTTCTTTAATTCTAAAAATAAAGAATCAACCTTTTCTGACATTAACAATTCCGATGGATTTGGAGGGATATCGCCTGAAGGCAGTACGTCAATATTATTATTTAATTCAGTGGTATAAATGTAATCATGGTAATTTGTCTTCGAATCGACGATGTAATTTGTAACACCTCTAGATCTATCATTACCCATATAATCCTCAAGTTTGGGTGCTCTCAGATCCATACCTAGTAATAAAACTTTCTTTCCTGATAGGGCTAAAGACAATGAAAAGTTAACCGCAGTAAACGATTTACCTTCTTTCGCGACAGATGAGGTAATAAATATGGTTCTACCCACATCATTGTCCTGGGTCTTCATAAAGTCTATATTGGTCCTCAGGGTTCTAAATGCCTCAGAAATTGCAGTTTTACTTCCTTTAGAAATTACAATGTTTTTATTCTTTTCTCCTAGAGGTATATTACCGATGTAAGGAAGTCCTTTTTTATCAATATCTGATTTGTCATATACCTTATCTCTAAATAAATCTCGAATATATATGTAAATAACACCAAGAAATATAGAAATCAAACATGCAAAAGAATAAAACAATGATTTATTAGGCCATACAACAGCATTATTAGAATATGCTGGATCTACAATTTTGGCATTTCCAACCTCCACAGCTCTAGAAATAAGTGCCTCTTCTCTTTTCTGTAGTAGATATACATATAAATTTTCTTTGATTTCTTGTTGTCTTTTTATAACCCTTAATTGTTTTTCAAATCTAGGGATAGAACGGATTGATTTATCTAATTCATTTTCTTCTTTAGTGACTTCGTTTAAAATTTTTTGTTTTGTATTTATGACATTATTGATACTTGCAAGGATATTAGTTTTTAATTCGTTAATGCGGTATTCTAAATTAATAACTTTTTTATTTTTTTCAGTTGAGGTTTTTAATGATTCAATTCGATCAATAACCAATTTATTATGCTCTTTTATGGCAATGTCAATATTTTGATTTTCTGTTCCCAAGTTAACAGGGATAAGATCTGTAACTTGGTTGTTATTTACAATATGGTCTTTCATCATTTGACTAATCAAAAGATGAGTAGAAGCTTCCAAGCTTTTAGATTTTACTTCTTTCGATAATCCCAATCTAAACTGTGATTCGTATTGATAATCAATTAAATCGTTAGAGCTTTTTATCTTTTTTAAACTATCCTCTATGAATCCAAGATCTTCAGCTAAAACTTTAATTCTCTTACTTATGAATTTTTCTGTGTTGTCTGAAACTTTTATCTTGTCTTGAATGGCATCGAGATTATAATTTTCTGCTAGTGAATTTAAGATATCAACAGCTTTAGTACTTGAGCTGTATACGATTTTTAAACTCAGTATTGTAGAATTCTGCGATGGTTGTTCTATTTCTAAAAGACCAATGTATTTATCTATACATGATTCATTTGAGAGTAGTGTGAACCTGAATGATATTCCATGTATTGATTCGTTAAAAAAATCAGTTTTGATGATTTTGAAAGATATTTTATCGTCAATTTGATAAACCTTATCAAATTTATATTTATTAATTTGATTACCTTCTGAGTCCTCTGCATTAATAGAATTCTTGTTTACTCTATAGATTTTCGAGTAGTTATATTTAAGAAAATGACTGGTGTCTGTATATATAAATTGAACTTTAAAAGGATTTGTTTTATATACTTCAGCTTTTCTTAATCCAGTGTAATTGCCAATTCTTTTGTATTCATTTCTTAGAGATAAATCTTTAACAACATTAGCCATCAAACGTCGTGATTTTAATATTGATTTTTCATTTTCAATAAATAGACCTTTATTAAAAATCGAAAAATCTTCAAAAGCGGATGTTTCTGACATTCCAGTTCCGCCTTTTTGATCATCTTTAATCATAATAGTAATCTTCGCTTCATATAGCGATACAGCATATCTTAAATAAAGGAAAGATAAAGTACAGGCGATAATAATTAATAACAAGAACAGCTTCCAATAAGAGATATATTTAATAATTACTGCTCTGTAATTTGATTTTATAATTTGATCTAAATCAATTTGATTATCCTGAGGAGATCTCATTATTTTGTAATTAAGTTAATTGCAGTTAGGATCAATGATGCGAATGAAACAAAAGGAAGAATGATTTGATTATTTACGCTGAATGTTTTTGATTTTAATTGTGGTACGTATATAATATCATTTTGTTTTAAAAAAAATGATGGTGAGTTAAATACGCTCTTGTCGTTTAAGTTTATGATAAATTCTTTACGTTCTCCATTAATTTCTCTAATTAAATGAATTTCATTTTTTTTACTATAATTAGTAAATGCCCCTGAAACCGCAATAGCTTGAATGATATCAATTTTTTCATTAGGAATATTATACGCCCCTGGTTTACTGACCTCTCCCAAAATTGTAATCTTGAAATTCAATAAATTGACCTTGATGATTGGATCTATGATGTATTCTGATAATTTCTCTGTCAACTGATTTATAAATTCATGCCTTTTTAAACCAGCAGCTTGTATTTCTCCGATGTATGGAAGTTCAATTGTCCCCTCACTGTTTATTAGAAACCCACCTGAAGCGGCTACACCAGAAATATATGAAACGATAGACTGTCTTGATTCAAATTTGGAATTAAACAGTTCAGTTGCCTCAGTATTTTCAGAAATTAATAGGATTTCAAGAATGTCATTTTTTTCAAATGTCATATCATAAGATTGATGAGAATTAGTGCCCTTATTATCAATATCGCCATTGAGTAGGGTCATCTCTTTGTATTTAACACATGATGTTATAATACAAAGTGTAAAAAAGAATAGAAATAATTTCTTCATGTACCTCTTTTGTTAAATGCAATGATATTTGTTAATGCTCTAAAGAATAATATAATATCAGTTGTATAAGGACTAGATTTCTTCATCTTGATATATTCATATTCAGCCTCAATAACTTCCTCTTTTGAGGATTTTTTATTTAACGCTACATAAGGAGGAATACATCCAGGCTTGTAATTAATTCTCATATTTTTATATTCTTCACCTAATTCATTAAAGTAAACTTCACTTACTGGACGTAAACCAACTAATTTTAATTCTCCTTTCAATACATTAAATATTTGAGGTATTTCGTCAATCCAATATTTCCTAAGTATTCTTCCCCATGATGTTACGCGAAAATCGTTTTTTGGTTTACCCTTTTCTCCATATCCATTTTGTTTCAAAATATATTCATGTAGAAATTCAGAATATGGATGCATGGTTCTAATTTTAAAGACAGTAATTATTTTGCCATTTTTGCCGATACGAGGCATTCCATAAATTGGACCAAAACTAGGTTTTTTCGAAGAATGATTTTTTTCTGATGGAGATGCCAATACATAGCTATAAGAAACCGAGTTTTCAACTCTTTCAATATCAAAACCACCATAAACAATTCTTCCTAATCCCTCGGCTTTTGAAAGAATAAGAATAGTTTCATTAGAAAGGTAGGAATATATTTTCCTAAAAAAAAACAATCTCGGAATGAGTCTAAAAAAGAAAAACTCTAATCCAACTTGTGTTTTTGCGATGAAACGTGGTTTTTTTTTTTCAATTCTTCTGATTCTTCCTTTTAGAGTTTGGAACCTAAAAACTAAATATTGATCGTCGTTAATTTCCTTCCTCAGTTTTTTGATTTTTTTTTGGAAAAAGGAAAATTTGTTGATTGGTTTAACTAAGTAAATAATCTTTTTCCCTTCGTTTTTGAAATCGTCGGATAGATTAACTTTTTGTAAGTCACTAGAAGAAAGATTAAGATGATTTAAATAAAAATCAATCATAAACCTATTTTGAACGTTTAAATAATTTTGAATTTATTTGCTGTCCTTCAGAATTGGTAATTAAAATAAAATAGATTCCTGAATTCAATTCTTTAAAAACTGAATGATTAATAAACGCGTCTAATCTATCTACAGTGGTATGTAATAATTTTCCGCTGGCAGAAAATAATTTTATTGAGTTTAATTCAGAAAAATGATGCGAATAAGTAACATTCAAGTTTTCGTCATTGTATGGGTTAGGATAAAAAAGAACTGATGTTTCGTCATTTATACTCTGTTCTTCCTGGTTTAGGCCATTTGATTTATTTTTTGAGGATACCGCTTCATTATTGCTTGTATTTTGAGAAATACTTGGAGGAGATGCTGGAGTTTGAATGTAGCAAGCTTCACCATAATCTCCAAGGTTTGTACGAACTCTAACCCTAAATGTTGTGTTGTATGCAGATGCCCAATATCCATCATGAGTAGTCGGGCCAGTAGCATCAAGATAAGTAAGACAGAAAGCTCTAGATAACGAACCAAAATTAGAGGCACTTCTGGTCAAAAATTTGGTTTCAACATCGGATCCCGCGCCATCAAGCTCAGTTACTTCAAAGGTATAGCTTGCAAATCCATATAAGTTATAGGAGTATAATATAGTCGTAATAGAACTCATGACATAAGGACTTCCAAAACTCGAACCACATTGTGACGCACCTGCAGCAGGAAACGCTCCATCTCTTATTTTAACTGTTGGGTTACT
>CAJQPH010000158.1 GCA_905480165.1 uncultured Flavobacteriales bacterium | reverse complement strand
ATCTTTTGCTTCGTAATTGTAATCTGAATTCATATCATGACCAAACTCATATTGAGATTCATCAAAAGCTGTAGAACACCATTCTGCTACGTTTCCAGCCATACAATATAAACCAAACCCATTTGGATTGTATGAATAAACCTTAACCGTATGGAAACCTCCATCTTCAAAATATCTTCCTCTCATAGGTTTAAAGTTGGCCAAGAAACATCCGCTGGCATTCCTAATATATGGACCACCCCATGGAAATTGAGACTGCTCTAAATCACCTCTTGCAGCTCTTTCCCATTCAGACTCTAGCGGCAATCTAAAGTCATTGACAAAAAGATCTCCATTCGACTGCAACCAGCTGTGATAAATTTGAGTTCTCCAAACAGAAAATGCTTTGGCTTGAGTCCATGTTACACCTACTACAGGATAATTGTCATAAGCAGTATGCCAAAAATAATTTTTAGTCATTGGAGAATGGAAAGCATAAGTGAAATCTCTTACCCAACATAAGGTATCTGGATACACATTAATTCTTTCCTTAATAATAAACCTACTTCTGTCCGTATGACCTCTAATGGCATTATGTCCTCCTTTACTATTTGAGAATCCCATATCCAAATCTTGTCCAGGATTTTCTAAGATCGTACCATACAGATTGTCTGGGTTAGCGATTTGCTTTCCTTCAATTGGGTTTCCATCAGAATCAACAGCTTGGTTTGTATATACTGTAGTATCCACCCATACCTTATTATTGTTGGCGTCCATGGTGTACAGCGTTGAACGATGCATATCGTCTCTTTTATAATCTTTTGATAAAGGATCCCTTCGTGCACGATTATACAAGTCTTCATCAACAGTTCCAAGACTATCATATGAATAAGACCTTCTTGAATCAACTGATTTCGTAATGATTTTACCTCTTCTAGCCGCTTCTTTATAGTCTATCCAATAATAATCGAAATATAATAACCTTGTATCAATTTCTCTTCTACCATAGAAACGTTCCTGCTCACTGTAAAACATATCTGACAACAAGAAATTCACTTCAGGGTCTTGATAATCAATAGGCATTTCCCAATCCAATGTTAAATATTTCCTCGCATCGATTCTACCTAGAGTATAATCTTTGTTTTTTATCGTAACTGGGTTTTTTTGTTTCTCTCCACGGTCACCGTCAGTCCATTTTTTACCTTTTTTAGAGTAATTTCTAAATATTTGATCTTGAACCGCCTGCATTGCGATTTTTGGTTTACCTGGCTTTCCAGATGTGTAGGATGTAAACCAATCATAATCTTTTTTGTCTAGTTTGAATCCATTAATCAATAATTCACCCTTAACATTTTTACCTTTTGGATCTGCGGCATTTATACCGTCAGGCGACCCCATAATTAATAAGGTTTGATCGACTTTAGAATTGTTGGTTGAATCCATAAACAATTCAAACGGGGTGTTCCCCCCTTGAATGTCAGAACCTGCATCATAAATCTTTCCGTAAGGCCCTAGTCTCAGCCAAAAATCATCAGGAATTCGAACATATTGTTCGGCATCCAAACCATAACTTCTTCTGTATAATTTCTCTCTTGCGATACTATCCCTAACCCAATGAACAAATTGACGGTACTCGTTATTTGAGATTTCGGTGGCATCCATGTAGAAAGATTGAGTAGAAACTGTTTTCTTTCTCGCAGTGTGAAGCCCCATAATGTCTTCGTCATCCTCACCAGACTGATACGCACCTGAAGGCACATAAGCCATTCCTATAGGTAATTTACCCGGACCTAGAACATCTGGGTAATATACGTCTCTTCCTTTTACTCCCACCAAATTTCCCTCTACTTCAACACATGAGTAAAAGAGTGAAAGTAAAGCAACCAAACAAAATAACTTTTTCATTTTATATTTTTTGAGTTCAACGATTCCAAATCAACTTGCTACAGGTTTAGTTTTGGTATAACGCAAGAACTGTTCAAATAGTTACAATAAACTTTAGAGCCACCTAGGATGCCTTGTACTTCCAATAGGTATTTCAGGTATTACATAACAATATTTTATAAGAATCTCATGTGAGCCTCTTGAAATATTTGCCAATTTATTAAATAATGTCAAATCATATGAATAACCAACAGTAAGGTTTTCCATAGGGGTATAACCAAACATGAAGGCAACAGCATCTGTTGTTCGAATGGTTAATCCTCCATAACCTTGTTTGGAATTCCCGAAATCATAAATATATCTTGCATTAATATCTGCAGAGAATTTAATCATGTCCGTTCTCATCAAAACCTGGGCGTCAATAGTTCCGCCCAAAACATCTTTCATTTTTTTACCACCCATTAAATAATAATGTCTGGCAGTTTGATAAAAAACATCATTGCCATCGAAAGTAGAAGTTAACAATGATTGATTTAGATGTGTGGATGAGATCCCTGCATACCAATCACCAGCATCATAATAGGCACCAAAATTAATATCAAGATTAGTCGCAGCAAAGTCAGTTGGCAATGAAGCATCAAAGGCAGTAGTTGGGGGAACCCAAATCGCACTGTAACCAAAATTGATGATTCCAACACCAATACCAACGCCCAAAGTTCCTTTACCTATTTTGATAGGATAAGAATAATTTAAGTTTACATTGTTTTGTCTATTAAATCCAATAGCATCATGGTAAATTGCTATTCCAATTCCACCAGGAAAGAAACGACTTAAGTCAGCTTCTATATTTAAAACCGCAGAATTTGGAGCTCCGTTAACTTTATCCCATTGATTTCTGTAAATGGTTGTAGCACAAATTGTATTAGACAGTCCCATTCCTGTTTTTCCAGGATTGAAACTCATTTTATCATAAATGAAATGCGTAATTAACTTATCCTGCTGAGCCGTCACGGACAGGGTGCATAGAGCTATCAATAAACTAAGACAACATTTTCTAATTAGCATAAGGTTTTTTTAACACAAACAAACCACGACACTTTACAGGGTGTTGTGAATTATAAGACGCTAAAATAACTAATTTTCTTGATTTTGAAAACTATTTGCAAATTTAATTAAACACTATGTCAACATAGTTTTTGATACGTTTTCCACCACAGGTCAGGCATTTCATTGTTCATTGCCCTATCGTAATCCTCTTTATTACATGGAACGAGATAATGTCGCTCGTATTTTTTCCCCTCTTTTGGCGGATAGGGTACTTCCATCCACCATCGATCCGACTTATTGCTTTTATTAAAAACAATAGTGTGGTCTCCATCGTCTAGGACAACTGTAAATCTTTTATATCGAGCTTTGCTACCCATCGGGAAATCTCCCCACCTAGAGAAATATCCATCAGAAAAGTACCATAAAATGTCTGCCAATAATTTATCTGATATGGCGTTCAAATCAATATAATTAAATACGCCTAAGCAATTCACTTTATCTGATATACCTGAATAACGTGCTATTTGACATATTTGTTCAGCATAAAATCCATTTGGGTTTGATCCATGCGAAAATACTTCGGAAGCCTTTATTGATTTAAAATCTAAATTAATAATATCTGCATTTCTCAAATGAGGCTCTGCCTTCCGGAAATCAGAATTAAATTCTCCCAACCGACAAATATCAAAAAACAATTTATCAAACAGCTTTACATCTTGAGGTCTTGCATAGGGTATCTGAAGACCAATATTGGCATGATTAAATAAATAGCATGGTCGCTTGAGCATTAGAGGGGTCAAGTAAGATTGAGAATCAGCCACTTTTTCTGTATCCCCGAGGTCTAAACTATAGTCTATAGAACAGATATTGACGAGTTGCTCCAATTTCGCATAAGCATCATAAATACCTAAGACTAGATCTTGCGACCCACCAACTATTATGGGTAAGATATTAGACTTAATTAATTCGGCAACAACATTAGAAACCGCAAAATAGGTGTCTTTAAGCTCTTTTCCAGGAAGAATATCCCCTAAATCATAAAAACTCTTATTCCAGTCTTTCCCCTTATAAAGCTCATAAAATGACTTTCGGAACTCGGAACTCGTTGCTTGAGTTTCCTTTGAGTGAGATCCTCTATTTTCAGGAACATAAATGATTGCTATGGATCCAGGACTAATTTGAGGGAATTCATCGCTGAAAACCTCAACAAATCCTCCTATTTGATCTTTATGATAGCTTTCCTTATCAAAACTAATGGGATTGAAATAGATCGAAATATCTGTCATAGTTCAAAGCTATTTCAGATTTGGTTAAAAAAAGTAAAATCTATTAAAAGAAATAAAGAAAGAGAAGTGGATAACTCAATCTTGATTTAAGATGGACTTAATGTCTGGCTTAAAATAAAGTTCTGATTTCATCACTTTTCCATCTTCACGATAAATGGGTTTACCATGCTTATCAAGTTTACTCATATTTGATCTCTGAATTTCCTTAAAAACCTCAACAATTTTATCTTGAAGACCATGTTTTAATATTGTTCCGCAAAGAATATACAATTGATCACCCAGGGCATCTGCAATTTCAATGATGTCACCATTTTTTGCAGCTTCCAGATATTCTTCATTTTCTTCAGACATCAACCTATGGCGCAGTGCACATTCAGCTTCAGATAGGACTGGCGTTGGTTTATAATTATTCTCAATTCCAAACGCGTTGTGAAATTTCTCAACTTCCGTAATTGTGTCTTTTATGGTCATAAATTAAAATTTTATTAATTGGTCAATGGCTTCAGAAACTTTTTCCGCATTTGGCAAAAGCGTTAACTCTAACTCAGAGTTTAATGGTATTGCAGGCGTATCAACAGATCCCACAATTTGAATAGGAGCATCTAAATATTTAAAATTATCTCTTTGTAATCTGCCTGCAAGCCCTAAGGAAAATGAGCACTCTATAGATTCTTCAGTTACAATAATAATATGTCCATGCTTTTGACACAATTCATTCATTGCGTCGTGATCCAAAGGATTTAGGCTGCGTAAATCCAGCAATTCTATTTTACCCTCATACCCTTTCATTGCTTCGAGAGACCAATATATTCCCCGACCATATGAAATAATACCAATACTCTCACCATTATCCACATGCAAATCATCTGCCTCTTCAACGATTCTTGATTTTCCTATGGGTATCACATAATCTTCACTTGGCTCAACAGACATGGCTTCTTCTGTGCCCTTAATCTTGGACCAATACAATCCCTTATGTTCTAAAATAACCACAGGGTTCGGGTCGTAATAAGCTGCTTTCATTAATCCTTTGAAATCGGCACCATTAGAAGGGTACACCAATTTTATGCCCCGAATATTCGCTAAAACCGACTCAACACTTGAAGAATGGTAGGGCCCTCCTGATCCATAAGCACCAATTGGAACTCGAATAACACAACTGACAGGCCATTTTCCGTTAGATAAATAATAAGATCTTGAAACCTCAGTAAATAACTGATTTAGACCCGGCCAAATATAATCGGCAAATTGCACCTCAACAATCGGCCTTAATCCAACAGCGGACATACCGACTGTGGAGCCAATTATAAATGCTTCCTGAATGGGCGTATTAAAAACCCTATTTCCACCAAAGGTTTGCGCTAAAGTAGCTGCTTCGCGAAAAACCCCTCCTAGCCTACCACCTACGTCCTGACCGTAAAGTAGTGCTTCTGGATGTTTTTGCATGATTTCCCTTACAGCAAAAAGTGCAGAATCAACCATGACGGTTTTTTTCTTTCCTTTTGGAGAACGCTCTCCTAATTCTTGAGTGATCTCTGTTGGAGCAAATATGAAATCTTGAATACTTTCTGGAGAAGGGTCTTCAGCATTTAATGCCCGTTCATACTGCCTGTCAACTTCTGACTTAATTCTTGCTTCGGTATTAATAATATCGGAAATTGAAACTCCTTTTTTTTCAAGTAGTTTTTTTAGTTTAGGATATGGATCTTTTTTCTTTGCTTCTTCTAAATCATCCCGATACCACTCCATTCGTACACCAGAAGTGTGATGCCCCAATAAAGGAACTTTAGCATGAATTATGAAAGGCCTACGTTCTTCTCTAATTAAAGTAAAGACCTCTTGCACGGTGTTATATGATTCCTCAAAATTACTCCCGTCTATTGTACGAACTTCAAGACCATTAAAGCCTTGCGCATATTTGCTAATATCTTGAGCTCGAGTCTCTTCTGCATTTGCTGATATATCCCATTCATTATCCTGTACTAAAAAAACAATGGGAAATTGCTTCAATGCTGCCATCTGGAAAGCCTCGGAAACCTCTCCTTCAGTACATGATGCATCACCTAATGAACATACGACTAAAGGTTTTTCTTTTTTGTCTATTTCAAGACCTTCATCCTCTCTATACTGTATCCCCATGGCAATGCCCGTAGTAGGAATAGCCTGCATTCCCGTTGCTGAAGATTGATGGATAATCTTAGGCATATCCTCCCTATTTAAAGAAGGGTGAGAATAATATGTTCTTCCGCCAGAAAAGGGGTCGTCTTTTTTTGCAAATACCTGAAGCATAAGATCATATGGCTTGATTCCTATAGATAGTAAAATTGAGTCATCACGGTAATAAGGGGAAACCCAATCACAAGGCTTAAGTTGCATTCCTAATGCAATTTGTATGGCTTCATGCCCTCTTGAAGTTGCATGTACATATTTGGATGTAACTTCCTTGTTTGCTTCGTATTTTTCAGCTAATGTTTTAGCCATGCACATATGCTCAAACCCTGTCTTTAATTCTTTTTGACCTAAGGCTTGGTTTATGTCTTTTTGTGCAGTTTTTGTCATCTTGATAATTGAATTTCAAATATACAAAAAGAACGAGGTCATTGATTGATAATACGAGGTGAAGTTTAATCTATTTCATCATTAATGATGTATTTTTGTGTAAAATCAAAGCATGCTGGGACTTAAAATGGCCACTGACCCGAGATGGGTAAATATCGTTGAAAAAAACTTAGAAGAAATATTAATTGACCATGCCTTTTGTGAACAAAAAGCAGCGAGTAATTCCATTTCGATCATTGTACAATATCCACAATATTCCGACCTCGTAGAGTCAATGGTCGAAATCTGTAAAGAAGAAATGGAGCATTTTAAAATGGTTCATGATAAAATAAAAGAGCGCGGATTCAAGCTAGGATTCGAAAGAAAGGACCCCTACGTTAAAGACCTTTCGAACTATCTAAAAAAGAATAAAAGCAATAGTTCTAGAGAAGGGTACTTCGTGAATCAAATGTTATTCGCTGCAATGATAGAAGCCAGAAGTTGTGAAAGGTTTAAAATCCTATCAGAAGAGCTTCAAGAAAAAGACTTACGTGATTTCTATAGAATGCTCATGGAGAGTGAGGCTAGACACTACGTTACTTTTTTGAATTTCGCTAAAAAATACGGAGGCAAAATCGACGTCAATGCGCGATGGGAAGAATTCTTGAAATTTGAGGCGGATTTAATGAAAGAATATGGTAAATCTGAAACCATTCACGGGTAAATAACTTACCTCTCAGAATACTTTGCTTTATACTTAAGGTAAAGTTCTTCTTGAAAATTACTTACCGATTCACTTTTACCATTAAAATAGATCATAGTAACCTTATTGGTCATCATGTCTAAAGCATTTCCACTTGACACAAAAAACGTAGCTTTTTTATCAATTTCAAGTGAGCCGTAATCTTTATCTATACCCATAATTTTACAAGGACTCAAAGAAATAGACTCAACTGCTTGTTCCTCGGTTAGTCCATAAGCCATCGAAGTTCCCGCTATAAAGGGCAGGTTGCGGGCATTCATTGCTTCCATGTCACCAGCTCCCTGTAGACAAAAAAGAACGCCTTGTTCACTCAGTAAAGTTGCCGATTTGTATGGCAAATCTGTAGCCTCTCCCTCCAATTGAGGCAATCCATGTATTCTCTTAAGCATTACAGGAAGTTTTGCATCCTTCAATTTGCGACCTACCAAGTGTGCATCGTATCCCCCTACTAGAACGGGAAATGGAAAATTCATTTCTTCTACGAAATCAATAACATCATGAATCTGTTGCAATTCATTGGCATGAATATATACCCTCTTATTTCCTGAGAAACATTTTTTCATTGCCTCCAATCTCTGATCGAATTTCGGTTTTTTTGATTCATAATACGCTTTTGACAAATCAAAAAAGGAACGTAGCTCCTCTTTTTGTGCGCGATACTCCTTGTTTCTTGATTTCGGTTTTGGCTCTGCCCACCAACCTCCACCAACCGTACTACTCGGCCAATTTACATGTATGCCGTCGTCCGCTAAAACAGTTGCGTCTTCCCAGTTCCAAGCAAAAAGACTCATCACAGAAGATGCACCTGAAATTATACCTCCTCTTGGTGTCGCTTGAGTGATCAACACACCGTTTGTTCTCACTGTTTCACCCACTTTTGATTCTGCATTAAATGCAATCTGAGTTCTTAAATGAGGATTAAATGCACCTACATCATCAAAATCCCTTGTTGCTCTAACGGCATCAATTTCTGTTAAACCGAGTGTATTGTTTGTATTGACAAAAGCAGGATAAATCTGAGCGCCCGAAACATCAATGATGGAGTCCCATTTATTTTCATTAACGCTAGAGATTAATGCCTTTTTAACTAAAACAATCCGGTCTCCATCGATTCCAAGTAAACCGTTTTCAATAAACTCACCATTTCCAATATGTAAGTCAGCCCCTTTAAACAAAATCTTCTGTGAAAAAATCAATCCAGGAACAAGTAAAAAGAAAAAGCCTAAATAAAATCTCATTTTAATGTGTATTTGTTGAAGTTTCTCCCTCCTCACCAAAGGAGTCACAATGGTAAAATTTTTCTTTCTTATGTTCGTATTTTTTTACCGGGTTACCTGCCTCTCTGTTCAGAATCATCTTTTGAATAATCCTCGCTCTTTCTTCAATATTTCGATTCTCCAATTCCATTTTTCGATCAGAATCAAAGTAAATTGTTCCGTCGATTATTGTTTTAGAAACCTTAGCCATAATACTCAATGGGTTATGGGTCCAAAGGACTAAATCGGCATCTTTCCCAACCTTAACACTCCCCATTCTATCATCAAGATGTAAGAGTTTTGCTGGGTTTAAGGTGACCATTTTCCATGCGTCTTCTTGAGACATCCCTCCATATTTCACGCCTTTTGCGGCTTCTTGATTTAGGCGTCTGCCCATCTCTGCATCATCAGAGTTTATGGCTACAACAACGCCATTATCATGCATTAAGCTCGCATTGTAGGGAATTGCATCATTTACCTCATATTTATATGCCCACCAATCAGAAAAAGTTGAACCACCTACTCCATGTTCTCTCATTTTATCGGCAAGCTTATACCCCTCTAAAATGTGTGTAAAAGTATTTACGCGAAATCCCATTGAATCTGCAACGTGCATTAACATATTTATTTCCGATTGCACATAAGAATGACAGGTGATAAATCGATCACTTTTAAGTATTTCGGACAACGTCTGTAATTCAAGATCAACTCTTGGCTCAAGGATTGATTTGCCTTTGTTTTTTTTCAAGTAATTCTCCCATTCCTGATTGTATATCCTCGCTCTGTGAAAGCCGTCATAAAAAACTTGCTCAACACCCATTCTGGTTTGAGGAAAACGAATGGTATTAAAATTTCCCCAATTGGATTGCTTGACATTTTCTCCAAGAGCAAACTTTATAAATCCTGGTGCATTTTGAATGAGCATTTTTTCAGGAAATTCACCCCATTTTAATTTGACAATCGCAGATTGGCCGCCAATTGGATTTGCTGAACCATGAAGCAATTGAGAACATGTAACACCTCCCGCCAATTGTCTGTATATATTTACATCCTCTGAGTTGACGACATCCGAAATACTTACTTCAGCTGAAATGGCCTGACCGCTTTCATTTACCCCTTTCGATATCGCAATATGAGAGTGTTCATCAATTATACCTGAAGTCAAATGCATTCCACTTGCATCAATCACCTTGACACTCATGTCATTGGATTTTAATCCTTTTCCAATTTGAGCAATTTTTCCATTTTCAACAAGAACATCCATTTCTCGTAAAACACCCTCATTTTCATTCGTCCAAATTGTTGCATTTGTAAACAAAATCGACTCTTGTTGAAGAGTTGAGTCCAATCCGTAAGAAATATTTGGGAACCAACACTTACCCATCTCAATAACTTGAGGGTCTGAGCTAGAATCCTCATTTTCTGAATCTAAAAATCTTATGGCACTCCATTTCTCCCACGTGCCATCTTTAAGTACAATATCTCCCTCCATCACGGCGCCATTTGGTGTTATTTTTCCATGCAAAACCTCTGCGAATTTACCAATTGAATCAGCTCTTTTTAAGGTAAGGGTTACGTCATTTCCAACCAA
>CAJQPH010000157.1 GCA_905480165.1 uncultured Flavobacteriales bacterium | reverse complement strand
CTGCAAAGATATTTCGGATATTCCAGGAGATCGTAAAATTTATGTGAAATCAATTCCAATGAAATATGGTTTAAAAACCACAAAAACGATCGTCGCCCTTATTTTGAGTATTCAAATCATAATTTTAAACATCGTCTACCCTATTTATGAATTAAAAATTGGTCAATGGACCTATTATATATTAATGTTCGCATTGAGCTTGAATTTATTAATAATTATTTTGATGCTTAAGAATGATCTTTTCGTTAAATACAGTCAATCGCTTTTAAAGCTGAGCATGCTTATTGGCTTGAGTTCATTATTCGTTTAAAATGAGGCTAATTTTAGGTTCTGGATCTCCACGTAGAAAATTTCTTTTAGAAGAAATGGGATACACTTTTGATGTTTTGATATCTCATACTGATGAGTCATTTGATCCGAGTATGGACGTTTACGATGTTGCTCCTTTTTTAGCACATAAAAAAGCAAAATCTCTATCAAGTACAATTCAAGAAAATGATGTGTTAATCTGCTGTGACACTGTTGTTGTTTTTCAAAACTCCATTTTAGGTAAACCAAGAAATACGAGCGAAGCTTTTGAAACCATTCAGCGTTTATCCGGTGAAACTCATGAGGTGGTTAGTGCAGTTGTAATTGTGAACGGAACAAGATGGATTGAATTTCATGAAACCACTCAAATTATTTTTGATGAAATTCAACCAGAAGACATTCAATATTATATTGATCAGTTCAAACCACTAGACAAAGCAGGTGCATATGGAATACAAGAATGGATTGGTTTGATCGCAGTCAAAGAAATTAAAGGCAGTTACACAAACGTAATAGGACTACCTACCCAAAGACTCAACAAAGAATTACAAAAGCTTAAAGTTAAGTAGGTCCTTATTAATTTAGTTTGAATTCTACCCTACGGCTTTTGGCAGCTTTGAGCTCTTCGTCATCGACACTAGGAGCGATTTCTCTACTTACCTCTGTATCTCTATGAGATTTTACAGAAATTCTAGACTCTTCAATACCATTTGCCAAGAAATAGCGTTTCACATAATTTGCTCTAACCATTCCCATGTCACTAAACTCTTCTTTAGAAGCAGCCAATCCTTCTTCTTGGCTATCAGAGTGACCGTTTATCTCTATAGTTTTTTCAGGGTCCGCTTTTAAGATACCAGCAATAAACTTTAAGCTCTCTTTCGAGTTTGGGGTAAAGGCGTTTTTACCAAATCCAAAAAACAATTCTTGCGCAGACACTTTTTCAGCTGTTGACATAGACTCTTCAAGATGGATTGCCTTAGTGTATATCAAGGTTGAATATTCCTCCGTATGTGCAGCTTGACTGTTTACAACACAATTACAGTCCTCATCAGAATCAATTTGTTTAACAGTAACGTTATCGATATAATAATAGGCATGCTTGAGTGTTTCTACTTCAGACGTTTTTGGTTTTTTTACTGGTATCCATTTGGTGTTGTCATTCTTATCAAAGTTTCCAATGGTAATAAATTTCTCATCTCCTTTAGCCGTGTAAATTTCACAAACTTGGTCCCAACCAAAAAATCCTTGGTGTATTCTATTGTTTTTTCCTCTAATCAAGTTTTCTGGTGCGTTAATGATTCCAGATTTGCTAGAAGGAGCTTCCTTCGTAAAATAAGCTCCGATATTATTACAAGCATATTTAGACGATTCAGCCAAAGAAACCTTAAACTGAATACAATATTTTAATCCTTTCGACAATGAAACATTTCCTTTTCCTTTTAAAAATGGAATTGTAATGTAGCTTCTCAATGAAGATTCCCTGCCTGGCTTATAAGCAACAAATCCAGCGTATACCTTGCCTCCATCAACATCACTTTCCTCACTACCAAAAGCATTATTAGGAACGCCTGCAATTGTTCCCGCTCCTTTTTGAAATAAATCTGCTGCATTTTCAGTTGGAGAGAAAACACCATTATCCAATAAAGTAATTGAACCAAGTTCAGAAACTTCCTCATCTTCTTGTAATCTTTCAAATGTCATATTCAAGACATCAGAACTTGTAGATTTTCCTTTTTTACCTCTTTTTTGTGCTGAAGCAGTAGTACCTGCAATAAATAACAACAAGGCTAAACCAATTGATAGATTAAATTTCATAATTTTTAACTGTATTTATAAATGTTTTGACATTTTCAGGATGAATATCAGGATAAACACCGTGGCCCAAATTTACAATATGCCGAGGACTTTTAAAAGATTTCAACATTTTAAACGTTTCAGACTGAATGCTTTTGTGGGAACCATAGAGCACGCAAGGGTCTAAATTGCCTTGAAGTGTTTTTGTGTTTCCACATAAAGAACGTGCATTGACTACACTCATGTTCCAATCCAATCCAATGGTGGTGCAAGACAAATTCATTAAATTAGGCAAAGAACTGTATGCTCCTTTTGCAAATACCGTTAATGGTCCATCTATAGCGTCTACAATCTGTGTAATATATTTCATTCCAAATTCTTGATATTGATCGTGTCCCAAAATTCCTGCCCATGAGTCAAAAAGCTGCAGTGCATTTGCTCCATGTTTTTGTTGGGCTTTGAGATACTCAATCGTTACATCAGTTATTCGTTGTAGCAATTCATGTGCCAATCGTGAATTTGTATATAAAAGTTTTCGTGTTTCAGAAAATGTTTTGGAACCTGAACCCTCAACCATATAACATAATATGGTCCAAGGAGCACCCGCAAAACCAATCAAAGGAACCCGATTGTTTAATTTCTTTTTGGTCAGAGAAATGGCTTCAAGAACATATGATAATCTATCCTCTACATCTATATCTTTATCAATCAAGGATAAATCTGAGTCAGTTTTGATGGTGTTTTCAAACCAAGGGCCTTTTTTCTCAATCATTTGATAAGGCAAGCCCATGGCGTCTGGAATTACCAATATATCCGAAAAAATTATCGCTGCATCAACACCCAAAAGATCAACTGGCTGAACTGTAACTTCCGATGCCAATTCGGGGGTTTCAGCCAATTCTTTAAAACCAGAAACACTTGCTCTAACCGCTCGATATTCTGGTAAAATCCTTCCAGCTTGACGCATCAACCATACAGGGTAACGCTCTATTTTCTCCCCTCTTGATGCACGTAAATAAAGATCATTTTCCAATTTCATGAGTTGCAAATATATAAAGGAATACTTACCAATCGATAACAGGTAAATTATTCTCGTTTAAATAGTCATTGGCCTTACTAAAGTGTTTACAGCCAAAAAATCCTCTGTAGGCAGACAATGGTGATGGGTGAACAGAAGATAATACCATGTGCTTATCCTCATTAATGAGTGTTGTTTTGGCAG
>CAJQPH010000156.1 GCA_905480165.1 uncultured Flavobacteriales bacterium | reverse complement strand
AATCAGTCTTCCTCGAGAATCTGTGATTTCAATTGCTTTTACTGCTCCGTCCCAATCTATGGTCACTTGACCTGGTGTAGGGTTCGGGTAGATGGCAATGTTGTAGGCTCCAGCCTCCTGAAGATTAACAAGGTCTATGAGTACGCAGTCAGAAGTTTCAGAACAATTTCCGTTGGTCAAAATAACAGCATAATTTCCTGATTCAGTTGGTGTGTAACTTTGGGCATTTGCTCCTGTAATGGCTTGATTGGAATTGTCACAATCAATCCACTGGTAATTCACACCTGTAGCCGTGGCAGTAATTGTTCCTCCTGAAACGTCAAGATTTGTATTTATTGCGTCAGTAACGGTCAGGTTGGTAACCACCAAGCTATCACAGCCATTAACAGAACTTAATAAGCTCGTGTAGGCCTGGCTTGTTGTTCCTATCGTTCCGTCAGGAAAGGTATAACTGTCTCCATCACAAATGCTGATATTTTCATCAGAAGAATAGGTGGGGATGGTTACTTCAAAGCTGCAAGTTGATGTATTTCCTGAGGCATCGGACGTTGTTATAGTCACTGTTGTTATTCCAGAAGTTAAGGAGCTTCCTGCTGTTGGGTTTTGTGCAACTGTTGGATTGCTATCACAATTGTCATTTACGACTAGGTTTACGGTAAAATCACCCAGGGTGTTGTCACAAGTTGTTTGATTTTGTGGACAGTTAACAGTTGGTGGAGTGTTGTCAACAAATAGAACTTGGAAAGTGCAATCCGTATTATTGTTGCTCGCATCACTAGCCGTTATTGTTACCGTTGTATTGCTGGTAATTATGGTTCCTGCCGAAGGGTTTTGAGTGACGAATGGGCTTGGATCACAATTGTCCGAAACATTAGTTTGCCCTGTAAAATCTGGCAAGGAAACACCACAATTCGGGCCTGATGCAAGCGTTTGTGTACCTGGGCAAACAACATTTGGTGAAGTTAAATCTTCAGCGGTAACTACCAGTGGATTGCATGACCCGGGAGTAACGCATCCTCCAATTCCTCGAACATAAAATGTCGTTGAATTTGCAGGTGTAACAAGTATTGATGTACCTGTACCTATTGGATTGCTTCCGCATGCACCACTATACCATTCCCAATCTGTGGCATCATTTAAGTTTCCACTTTCCACAGTAAGTGTGATTTCTTCACCTGGACAAATGGTCACATCACTGAGTGTAGGCAAATCAGGATCTAAACATACGACTGGTCCCGAACATATTTCGAGGCTCCATTCTTCTAGAATTCCATCATCAGCTTGAACATAGCTATCAAAAACCGTAAGTATCCAAGTTCCGGTCATAGACTCTCCATTAAAGGTTGCTAATGCGTCTATGGCTTGAAAAGAACCACCGATAGCTGGAGGTGTAGCATCGCATGTGTTTTCAAAGTCAGCTGCTGTATTTCCTGCGGCATCATTAAAAGAAACATCAATGTCTGCTTGATCACAACCAAAATTGGATGCTGGAATTCCTGGCCCATCAAAAAGCTGAACAACTGTTCCAGAGGGAGAAGTAAGAGTTGCACTTAAATCACCAACATAGGGGTGAGGAATAATTAAACTGCTTACATTAATTTCTGTGATACTACCCGCATCCGTGATTTCTAGGGTAGATTCAAAACTGGCAACATCTGTTATTTGACCAAGGTCTGAACTTTGATATGTGTTACAACTGCCCGTTGTGAATGAAAAAATTGAAGACCAAGGCGATGTGCCACATCCGGTTACCGCTCTAACTCTCCAATAGTAAGTAGTTGCTGAATTTAATACTGTAGATGTATAATTGGCATTCGTCAATCCTGTTGATTGATCAACTAAAGAAACAAATCCGGCATCAGATGAAATGTCTATTTCGTAGGTGACACCATTTTCTGGCGATGTATTCCAATTGAATAAAGTGGGGGTGGCAACGGATACTGCTCCATTGGAAGGGTTCGTTGGGGTAAGTGCAGTAGGTGTCGATGCCGCAATAAATAAGAACAATTCAATTGTTTTAACACCAGAGTCGCTTTGACCTGTAACCGTGATGGTATATTGACCAGGAGTAGCTGATCCAGTGTTACTCACCGTTAGGGTGGTACTTCCTGCTGGAACTACAGTATTTGTCGAGAATGAGGCGGAGGCACCTGCTGGAATTCCTGTGAAACTAAGGTTAACCACAGTGTTATATCCGCCTATTGAACCCACATCAATAGTGAATTCTGCATTCTGAGGTTGGCAAATACTCACAGTGGGTTGTGCACTATTTAAAGTATAATCGAAGGAGGCAGCAGTAATTTCAAAATTATTGTCTGAAATATCAAAAAATGTTCCGTTCGAACACATGACCATAACGATAGCAGTCGTTGACGAAACGTTTGGAACGGTTACACCCTGCGAACCATCATTGGGTACATTTGAGGCAAGTACTATTGGGAATGTAATTCCTCCATCGGTCGACAACAGAATGTCTACGTCAGAACAAGCAACTGGAGCAGCATTTGTGCCTGCAACACTCCACGAGACGGTTTCGGTTGAGAGTCCTGCCCAAGAGATTCCATTCGCGGATGGATAATCCACTACAAAGGGTCCGGAGTTCGCATCGGTTGTGACCGTCAAATCATCATGGTCATTGCATGAGCCTCCTGCCGCATTGTCTCTTACTGTAACTCTAAAACTCATGGTTCTGGATACAGAAGGAATGACTTCCCAGGTGAATGGGCCGCCGGCATTCAAGTCAACCAAATTCGGGAAGTACCGCGTTGGGCTAGTCAATGAAGAATTGCTTCTAAAATTGGGGCCAATGGTAGAGGTCGCTACTGGAGCTTGAGTACTAATTCCATTATCCATTTGCTCCCAGTTATAGGTTAAGGTATTTCCGTCAGGATCAGAGGCTATTGCTGTTAATGCAAAAGGTGTATTTGCAGGAATAGTAATATTTCCAGCTGTTGACGAAATTGATGGTGCATTGTTAGTAAGTGGTGTGGTTACGGGACATGTGCCTCCATTTCCAAGTATGAAATTACCCATTTCTTCAAGACTCTTTCCTGAAAAATGGTCGTCACTGACGTTCTGCACATTTGGTGCACAAATTCCAGCATATGCCATAATTGTGCTTCCTGAGCCAGGCTCTACAGCAGTCGCGTTGTTTCTGTTCCCACCACATGAATTATTAAATGTGTGATTACAGGCAAATTGATGTCCCATTTCATGAGCGACGTAATCAATATCAAAAGGGTCTCCAATGGGGGCACCACTTCCTGTAACACCTCTTGCTTTTTGATTGTTTGAGCATACCACGCCAAGTCCTGCCAATCCACCACTATTGGTTCCAAATACATGGCCAATATCATAGTTTGCTGAGCCAATCACATTATTGGTATTGTTTTGATTTTGATTAATCATCGTGCCGGGATTCCCATTCGTAAATGGATCATTTCCTGCATTGGTGTAGATAATGTCATCGTTGTTGCCAATAATAACCATGGTAACTGCCATGTCTCTTTCATAAACACCATTAACCCGATTCATGGTTGTAACTTGTGCTGCTGCTGCATCAACAACTGTTCCGCCGTGAAAAGTAGTGTATTCACCAGTGGCTGAAACTGCCAATCGATAAGTTCTCAACTCACAAGATCCGAAAGTTTTTACAGAACCTGTTTTTCCTGAAGATTTGTTTTCAAGGGAGTGCTTGTCACTATCGAAAAAACATTCACGTATTTTATCTGTATTGAAGTCTTTTTTGTGGTATACAATATATGTGCTTGTATTTCCCTTAAACAAGGGGTCAATGAATATCGTGCTTTTACCAGGAATCATAATCATCGCATGAAAACCCTGTGGTGTAATGTCAAATTTCACAATGCCTCCGTCTTTATCATTGGCATTGTAGGACTTAATGTTTGGGAATTTCATCCTATATTCAGAAGACATGGTATTGTTTTCAAGGGCCTCATAAACATGAAAGCTACCATCAGGGTGAGGTAAGCTGATTTTCTTCTTGCGTCCAATATTTGAGTTTGAAATATGACCAATGCCAAGCAACTTAGATTTTATAGTTTCAATATTGGCTTCAAATACTTTGTATTTAGAAGCTTTAATTTGCGGCGTGAGTCCCAACTGAATTGTGCTTTGAGGAACTTCGTTAAAATCAGAATTGTAAAATTCATTCTTTTGTGCATTAGAATAGGTTGAAAATGCAATGAAAAATACAAATAGAAAATTTTTGAGAGTTTTGAATTTCATAGTTTAAATGTTTTTTTGTTGGACAAGTTTTAGCTTGTTATATATCGCAATCCAAAACTTATACTATCATGGATTGAGAGGGTATAACAATCTTTAAAATTTTATTGTTTAGGTTAGGCTCTAAATTAAAAAAAATAAAGTCATTTTATGAATAACTTATACTTGATTTCGGCAAACACAACTAAAGGCAATGTAACATGCTTAATTGTAGATAATTACAATCGTGTAAACGATATTTCATAATTGTTATTTTTCATTTTTTAAATGAAATAACTTCTGTATTTAAATAAACTTATTCTATTAAGTTCTGTTATTTACCATGCCAGATCAAGTCTAAATAATTAAATTGTACTCTCAAACCTAAACGTCTGACTTTGCCGATTGAAACATCCGAAAATATGATATTCAAAAGAAGGACTTTCAG
>CAJQPH010000155.1 GCA_905480165.1 uncultured Flavobacteriales bacterium | reverse complement strand
AGAACTTTTGCTTCTTCTCCATCAAGTTCATTCTGTGTAGCGCATGGAAGAGCAATATCGACTTTAACTTCCCAAGGTCTTTTTCCCTCAACAAATACAGCTGAAGTATACGTTTTTACGTATTCAGAAATCCTTCCTCTTTTAACGTTCTTAAGCTCCATTACAAAGGCAAGTTTTTGGGCATCTATACCCTCTGCATCATATATGTATCCTTTAGAATCAGATAAAGTTACTACAGTGCCTCCAAGCTCCGTGGCCTTTTCGCAAGCATACTGAGCAACATTTCCTGAACCAGATATGGCAACCACTTTACCATTAAACGTTTCATTTATCGTAGATAACATTTCTTTTGCAAAATATACCGTACCATAACCTGTAGCTTCAGGACGAATTAGAGATCCTCCCCAGTTCCTAGCCTTTCCTGTTAAAACACCAGTAAACTCGTTACGAATACGCTTGTATTGACCAAACATGTATCCTATTTCTCTACCTCCAACACCAATATCGCCTGCAGGAACATCTGTATTTGCACCTATGTGCCTAGACAACTCTGTCATAAATGATTGACAAAACTTCATTACTTCGTTATCGGACTTCCCTTTTGGATCGAAATCAGATCCTCCTTTCCCTCCTCCTAGTGGAAGAGTCGTCAACGAGTTTTTAAAAATTTGCTCAAATCCAAGGAATTTCAATATAGATAAATTCACAGAAGGATGAAATCTCAAACCTCCTTTATATGGTCCAATAGCTGAATTAAATTCAACTCGATAGCCTCTATTCACCTGAACATTCCCTTCGTCATCCAACCAAGGCACTCTAAACATTATCGTTCGCTCTGGTTCAACAATTCGATCTAATATTCTAGCAACTTTATACTTTGGATTAGATTCAATAAAAGGAATAACTGCTTCTGCAACCTCCTGAACGGCCTGTAAAAACTCTGGTTCATGGTTGTTTTTAGCGCTCACACGCTCCATAAAAGCATCTATTTCCGAATGAAATTTATCTGACATAATTGACATCGTTAAAATGGTTAATTCTTGGCAAAAGTAATCAAGATTTGGTAATGTTAAATTATAATTAAATAAAATTAAAAAGAAATTAATACAAACTAAAAATCAGCATTTTAACTAAAAAATAATTGAGCATTAAATCAATTGAATTATTTTTGTTTAAAAGAAGCAACCAGATAACCACATTTTACGTTTATCTTTCGAACTTTAACTATTGTTTATTATGCGGACTTTTATAGCCCTCTGTTGTTTGATTTTATCAAACTATGTTTATTCCCAACAAACCATATGTCTTGGAGATGATGTGACTGTATGCAGCGGTGCTGTTGATATAGAGAATTGTTCAGGTGGTGGACCAAACATTACAACCGGAATAAACTTAAACGCACCGACTGTAATACCAACCCTTACAGATGATTCATTTAGTGGCCCAGTTCCTATCGGTTTTGACTTTACGTTTTATGGTAATGTTTTTACACAATGTACAATAGGTTCTAACGGTATTATTTCATTCAACATGGGGAATGCAAATGGCTATTGTCCATGGGCTCTTGGTGGTGTTGGAATGTTGCCTTCTGCAGGAACAGCAGCGACACTAAATTCAATTATGCCATCTTACCAAGACATGAACCCATCGGCTGCCGTAAGTCCAAATGGAAACATACAATATCAAACCATTGGTACTGCACCAAATCGAAAACTGGTTATCCTCTATCGAGAGATAGGGGCTTTCTCTTGTGGTATTACCGAATGTAATTACACAGGTGTTATTCTTTATGAAACGTCAAACAATATTGAAGTACATATAGGTAAGAAAACCGTCTGCGCAACATGGAATGGTGGATTAGCCATTCAGGGTATACAAAATGGCAATGGTACTATAGCCCACATTACACCTGGCCGAAACAATACGGTCTGGCTTGCAAATAATGACGCGCACAGATGGGAATATCAAGGTGGTAACAATTATAACTTAACGCCTATTCCATACGTTCAAATAACGGGAACAGGTAGTAGTCTTGTTTGGAACAACACTTTAGGCAATACATCACCATACAATAATGGAACACTGAACATTACGAATGTTCCTCCCGGAACAACTGGTTATTTTTTAACGAGCTCGGCTTGTGGAACCGCTTTAGGAAGTGTTTCTGACACCTCGTGGCTCACAACGGCTTCACCAGAAGTTCTTACCAGTTCAACTCCTGATGCGTGTAGCCAAAGTATTGGTAGTGTAAGCGCATCTCCTGGACCTGGCTCTCCTCCTCCCTATACATTTTCTTGGCCTGCATTGGGTCAAGTAACTCAAACGGTAAATAATGTAGCTGCCGGTACATATACCGTAAACATGACTGATGGAAATGGGTGCACATCAAATGCGTCAATTACGGTTGGAGATAGTCCTGCAACTTTTACCAGTTCATTTACCCCTGTTTCTTGTTCAGCAGGCTCAGACGGAACAGCAACGGCCGTTATGACACCTCCTGACGGGACTGAAACATTTTTATGGAGTGATGGTCAGATCACAGCTACTGCCGTGGGACTATCTGCAGGAACATATACCTGTGACATTAGCTCTAGTTCTGGTTGCAGCGGAATAGTTACGGTCGTCGTTGATGAAATACCTTCAATGATTTTGACCATTGAAGATCAGCATGATGCATTGTGTAATAGTTTAAATGATGGAATGATTATGGTGGATGTCGTTCAAGGTACACCCCCCTATAGTTATTCTTGGGATCAAAGTAACTCAATAGACACCGTTGCCAACGATCTATTTGCAGGCACACACACGGTAACTGTTACTGACGATAATGGTTGCAGTGACCAAATTTCATTAACAATAGGTGAGCCAGAACCGTTAAGTATCAGTGATTTGACTCCAGATTCCGTTGTTTGTTCTGAAGCGTTCATTGACATTGAAGCAACTGGTAATGGTGGGTCCTCTCCTTATATTTACACTTGGACTGAAAATGGCAACTCACTCAACATTGGACAAACGATTACAGTAAATCCATCTGGTAACAATACCGTTTACTGCTTAACACTTTCTGAAGAATGTGGCTCGCCAACTGTAACGGAATGCCTGACAGTAACTTTTCCTGATCCAATTGTCCCTCAAATAAATCCTGATACTCCTATTCAATGTTTACCGGGAGAATTCACTTTTTATAACACATCTACCAATTCAGGGGAAATTTTTACAACTGAATACATTTTTTCTAGCGGTGATGTGATATTGGCAAATGGTGATGAAGATATTCAACTTACTCTTCCAAATCCTGGAGTTTATGATTTAAATGTTAACATTATATCGAATTACGGTTGTTTATACTTAGCCGAATTCAACAACATCGTTGAAGTTACTCCTTTACCAACCGCAAATTTCAACATCTCACAAAACCCTGTTACGTGGTTTGAAACAGAAATACAAACGAGTGAAACCTCTATTGGAAACGTGGTTGATTATGATTGGATTAGTCCAGGTGCAACCGCACTAATAAATAACGGAGGTAGTGCTCTAATTTCCTATCCAGAAGGATTAACTGGAACATACCCAATAACCTTAATTGTCACTACCAACGAAGGATGTTCTGATTCTATTACCTTAGAAATAGAAGTTGTACCCGACGTCATTTTTTATGCGCCGAATACATTTACTCCAGACGATGACGAACACAATCAAACGTGGTCCATAGTAATCGAAGGAATTGACGAACTGAATTTTAATCTTGAAATATACAATCGTTGGGGTGAAATAGTATGGAAATCCAGAGATATAAGAGCCGAATGGGATGGTACTTTTGGAGGCAAGGTAGTTCCGGAAGGCGCCTACATATGGACCGCTTCCTACAAGGAAAGGAACAACGACGGTAAAAAAATATATTCTGGATATATCAACGTAATTCGCTAATTTTAATGCAATGAAAAAAACAATTACAATAGTATTTGCAAGCGTCATATTAATGACATCTTGTGACGTGGTCAACAATGCAGCAAATCATGCAAATAACATAATCAATTCAGATGGTAGTGAAACTGAGAGTGCAAATCCTTTAACTAATGTAGAAGTTATTTCAGGTTTACGCGAAGCTTTAAATGTTGGAATTGAAAACTCAGTAAAAAGCACTTCGGTTGTTGATGGTTTTCTAAATAACACTGAAATAAGACTCCCTTTCCCTCCTGATGCTGAAAAAGTTAAACAAAAAGCTTTGGACTTTGGTCTTGATGCACAAGTAGAGAAATTTGAAACAACTTTAAACAGAGCTGCTGAAGAAGCTTCAAAAGAGGCATTGCAAATATTTATCAATGCAATAAAGAATATGACTGTTGAGGATGGCTTTGCTATTTTAAATGGCGGAAGTGGTGCGGCTACTTCTTTTTTGAAAAACCAGACCAACGAGCAGCTTAAGCTAGCTTTTATGCCCAAAGTTAAAGAAGCCATTTCTAAAGTAAAGCTTACAGAATACTGGAATCCCATTATTACTAAATATAACAATGCGATGACTTTAACAGGAGGTGAAAAACTTAATCCCGATTTAGATCAATTTGTAACAGACAAAGCCATTGAAGGATTATTTCACATGGTCAAAAAAGAAGAAGATAAGATTAGAGTGGATCCACTCGCGAGAGTTACCGATTTATTAACTCGTGTATTCGGAAGCCTAAATAATTAATCATTTTGAAAAAATTTGCGGCCACTGAGCTTGTTCTTAACTCGAAAAACCAAGTATACCACCTTGGTTTAAGCCCTGAAAATATTGCTGATAAGATTATTTTAGTTGGAGATCAAGAAAGAGTTTCTTTAGTTTCATCTCAATTTGAGAGCATTGAATTCAAATCTAGTCATCGTGAATTTTTTTGTCATACAGGAAGCTTTAATGGAAAACGTATTTCAGCAATTTCTACGGGAATAGGAACAGATAATATTGATATCGTCATTAATGAGATTGATGCCTTATTTAATATCGACCTAGATAATAAATGCGAAAAAGAAAATAAGAAGCACGTTGAGATGCTAAGAATTGGCACATGTGGAATATTACAATCCGATATTCCTGTACATTCATATGTTCTATCTGAATATGCTCTTGGCTTAGACAACGTAGGACATTTTTATGACTTATCTTCAAGCGTTGAAGAAGAATCACTTTTAAACGATGTCTTATCCGAAAACATTTTTCCAAAGCATGTTGTTCCTTACATCAAAAAAGCCACCGCTGAATTGATGAAGAAATTTGATGGCCCCAGTTGTCATAAAGGAATAACTGTTACAAGTTCAGGGTTTTATGGTCCGCAAGGTCGTGAATTACGTCTACCAACACATACCAGAGGATTACATGAGAAACTGGAGAGATTTCAATCTTCAAATGACCATCGATTCGTGAATTTTGAAATGGAAAGTTCAGCTTTATTTACATTAGGTCAAGGACTCGGACATTCTTGTGCAACGATTTGTTTAGGAATTGCCAATAGACCGAATCTCACTTTTTCAAGTGATTACTCGAAAGATATGATTGAACTTATTCAATATGCGCTAGAACGTATTTAATCTTTTAAAAAACGATCTAAAGTCAAATGTAAATTAAGCCCTCTGAGCTCTTTACCTTGAGCAATGACTTTACCTTTTCCATCAATTAAAACACCGTAGGGAATTGAACTCACCTCGTATTTCTCGCTGACCTTTTTGGTTTTGTCCCATCCATGATTTTCCCAGGCTAATCTGTCATTCTTTATGGCAGAAACCCAAGCTGATTCACTTTTATCTAATGAAACACTAAAAATTTCGAATCCTCTACCATTCTTAAATTTTCGTTTTTTATACTTATCGTAAGCTTCAACAAGGTTCGGACTTTCTCTCCTGCATGGACCGCACCAAGATGCCCAAAAGTCTATCAGTACCAGTTTACCTCTTAATTTTGAAAGCTTGATTTTTTTTCCCTTGGGATTGGTTAATTCAATATCTGGAGCAATCTCGTCTTTCTCGAATACCCGACCTGAATTTTGTTGGTAATTACTATTAATAATTATAAAGAGTATTACACAAGCGGAGATAATCCCAAAAGAATAAGTAACATTTTTCATTTTAACCTATTCTTCGAATATCTGCACCAATATTATTTAATCGATATTCTATATCTTGATACCCCCTATCAATTTGCTCTATATTATGGATTGTACTTTTACCTTTTGCTGAAAGTGCAGCGATCAAAAGAGAAACTCCTGCCCTGATATCAGGAGATGTCATACTTATACCTCGAAGATCGTGCTCCCTGTCAAGCCCTATAACTGTTGCTCTATGAGGATCACATAGTATTATTTGAGCACCCATATCGATAAGCTTATCAACAAAAAACAAACGAGATTCAAACATTTTTTGATGTATTAAAACTGAGCCTTTGGCCTGAGTAGCAACCACCAATATGATCGACAATAAATCTGGTGTAAAACCTGGCCAAGGTGCATCATATATAGTCAATATTGATCCGTCAATAAAGTTTTCAATTTCATAATGTTCTTGAGCAGGAACATAAATATCGTCACCTCTTCTTTCGAGTTTTATACCCATTCTCCTAAAAACATTTGGTATAATCCCTAAACTATCGTAGCTCACATTCTTTATCGTAATTTCCGACTTAGTCATTGCAGCTAAACCAATAAAGCTACCTATTTCAATCATGTCTGGATTAACCCTATGGTAGCAACCCCCGAGGTTCTTTACCCCTTCAATGATTAACATATTCGAACCTACACCACTTATTTTGGCGCCCATTGAATTCAACATTTTACATAATTGTTGAATGTATGGCTCACATGCCGCATTATAAAAAGTAGTTTTACCAGAAGCCATGACAGCTGCCATTACAACATTTGCTGTACCTGTAACGGATGCTTCCTCTAAATGTATATATGTCCCTTTAAGTTTTTTACATTCCACAGAATAGAAATGCTCACCACCATCATAGTTAAATGTTGCACCTAAAGCTGCAAAGCCTTCAAAATGGGTATCCAATCTTCTTCTACCTATTTTGTCACCTCCTGGTTTTGGTATAAAACCACGGCCATATCTTGCGAGTAATGGCCCCACAATCATAATCGACCCCCTTAAAGAAGAGGCCCTCTCTTTAAAATCTTCTGTTTCAAGATATTTTAGATCGATGTCTTTAGCCTGAAAAATGTAGGTGCCTTTTTCAACCTTCTCAACCCTTACACCCATTGCCTGCAAAAGAGCTATAAGCTTATTTACATCTACAATGTCCGGGATATTAGAGATGGTAACCTTCTCAGGCGTTAATAACGGAGCACATAAAACCTGTAAGGCTTCGTTTTTTGCTCCTTGAGGAATGAGCTCCCCTTTTAAAGGTTTCCCCCCATGAATTTCAAATGAAGCCATATTTTATTTTTTATATTTATTTTTCTTAGACTTAGACTTATAATTGGTCTTACTCGATTTATTGGGTTTGGTGAACTTTTTATTTAAACCCATTGTCTTTAATACAATATTAGTACTCACAAGGTCATTAGGATTGTCAACAGTTAGATCCCCATTTGAAAGCTCATTTAAGTTTTCTGCAATTACATGATTTTCAACAGCACCATTGTTGTGCACCAAATATTGTTTTTTCATGAAATTGGCCATGGCCATCTTAAAAGAATCTTTTACCTCTGGATCATCGATTTCTGTGGCCTTTTTCAATAGTTGTTCTGTATATTTTCCGTAATGACCGAATTTAATTTTACCTGATGGATAACTCATTTGATCTGGCCTCTCGTTAAGAACTTCAGGCTTTGGTGTCTCATAAGGAGAATCCACGTCCAATTTAAAATCAGACATTAAAAATAAATGTGTCCAGAGTTTGTGACGGTAGTCATCAACATCTCGTAGGTGCGGATTTAGCTGCCCCATGACCTCTATAATTGCTTGAGTTGCTCTATTTCGCTCTTCCCTATCCTTGATTTCCATTGCATGTGAAATCATGTTTTGAACATTGCGACCATACTCTGGAAGAATTAATTTTTCTCTTGTTGTATTATATTCCATAATTATTTTTCTAATAAATTACCCAAGGCATTTTCAAAGATTTGTTTTGCTTCATCAACAAAACTATAATGTTCCTCATCTATTACCATTTTTCCTTTGGTTACATGTCCCAATAGAGTAAGGTTGACTTTTGTAGAAATCATATATTCCAAAAACTCATCTTCCTCATCTTCAGAAACAGCTACAACCACTCTACCCTGTCCTTCTCCAAACAAAAATGCATCTTCTCGAATTTCAGAATCAGTAACAATATCAAAACCTAAATTACGATTTAAACACATTTCTACCAAAGATACGTAAAGCCCTCCATCAGAAACATCATGCGCAGCATTAATCAAGTTGTTGTCTATTAACACTTTAATCACTTCTTGCATCTTGAACTCCTCTTCAATATCGAAATAAGGAGCAGGAGATGACTTTACATCATGATAATTGGCAAGATATTCAGACGAGCCAATGTCCTCTCTATACTCTCCAATTAAGAATATCAAATCTCCTTTCGATTTAAAATCTAAAGACATTAGATTATTTTTGTCCTCTAATATTCCTATCATTCCTATTGTTGGTGTAGGATAAACAGGTATTTCAACACCATCAGTCACGGATTGATTATAGAATGACACATTACCACCAGTAACAGGTGTATTAAATTTAAGACAAGCCGCTGACATTCCCTTTATAGCACCAACAAACTGCCAATACGATTCAGGGTTATAAGGATTTCCAAAATTTAAACAATTCGTTACTGCACTTGGTACAGCTCCTGAACAAACAAGGTTTCTTGCTGCCTCTGATACGGCAATCATTGTTCCTACTTCGGGGTCAGCATTAACATACCGAGAATTGCAATCAACAGTCATTGCCAATCCTTTATTTGTTCCTTTAATATTCACTACTCCTGCATCAGAAGGAACGTTTGTCGTCATTGTTCTTGTACCTACCATTGAATCATACTGTTCATAAACCCATTTTTTTGAGGCAATATTCGGCATGGCCAATAAAGCATGAGCTGCTTCTTTTAAAGAATCTGGTTGCTTTATAGAATCTATATTGAACTTCTTGAATTCTTGGTAATAAGCAGGTTCCTTATATTCTCTCTCATATTGAGGAGCTCCACCACCCAAAACGAGAGATTCCGCAGGAACATCTCCTACGAGAGCCCCTCCCATGTAATACCGAATTCTTTTGGTGTCTGTTACTACGCCTATTTCTTCAGCATGTAAATCCCATTTGGTAAATATCTCTTTCACAATATCCTCTTTTCCTTTTTGCACTACCACGAGCATTCTTTCTTGGGACTCGGATAAAAGAATTTCGTATGGAAGCATATGATCCTGTCGTGTGGGAACATGGTCTAAATTAATTTCCATACCAACATCTCCAGCAGCACTCATCTCACAGGTAGAGCAAGTTATTCCTGCAGCACCCATGTCCTGCATTCCAACGATCGCATCAGTTTTAGATAGCTCCATAGTCGCTTCTAAAAGAAGTTTTTCCATAAATGGATCACCGACCTGAACAGATGGCAAATCGGAAGCAGAATCTTCGGTGATATCCTTTGAAGCAAAGGCTGCACCCGCAATACCGTCCTTTCCTGTTGATGAACCAACAATAAAGACAGGATTACCCGGACCTTTTGCAGTAGCAGATATCATATTGTTAATATCGATTACTCCTGCAGAAAAAGCATTCACTAATGGGTTGGTATTATAAGAATCATCAAAAGCAACCTCTCCACCAACAATCGGTATTCCGAATGCATTTCCGTAATCACCAATTCCTTTCACAACACCTTTAACCAACCATTTTGTTCGGTCTTTTTCAATATTTCCAAATCTAAGCGAATTCAACTGTGCAATGGGTCTAGCTCCCATTGTGAAAATATCTCTATTTATTCCACCTACACCAGTAGCTGCACCTTGATAAGGCTCAAGTGCACTTGGGTGATTGTGGGACTCTATTTTAAAAACACAACCCATACCATCCCCAATATCAACCAATCCAGCATTCTCCTCTCCTGCCTTAACGAGCATGTGAGGACCATCTTTAGGCAATTTCTTTAGCCACAAAATGGAGTTTTTATATGAGCAATGTTCTGACCACATAACTGAGTATATCGCCGTTTCAGTAAAATTCGGTGTTCGACCCAGAATGTTTTTAATCATAACAAACTCATCCTCTCTCAATCCTAAATCTACGGCTTGTTCAACAGTGGCTTCTGTCTGAAGTGTATCATTCATGTATAATCATTTTATCGAACAAAAATAATGATAATAAGGGTACAACTCCCGAATAAAAACGAATAAAATCAAACGATAGGATTAATGAAAATGCACCTCATGTATATGGACATAAATAATAATATTTTAAGTACTTTTGTAACCTAAAAATTTTGTTATGAGTTATGATATTATTGTAGTTGGAAGTGGACCTGGTGGATATGTAACGGCTATTCGGGCATCACAGCTAGGCTTAAAAACAGCTATTGTAGAAAAAGAGTCTCTTGGAGGAATCTGCTTAAATTGGGGATGTATCCCTACAAAGGCTTTGCTGAAATCCGCAAATGTTTTTGAATATTTAAATCATGCATCAGACTATGGCATTTCGGTAAAAGAAGCGAAAGCAGATTTTACCGCCATGGTAAAAAGAAGTAGAGACGTTGCTGATGGAATGAGCAACGGAATCAAATTTTTGATGAAAAAAAATAAAATAGACGTTTTGACCGGCACAGGAATCATAAAAGCATCTAAAACCGTTTCGGTAACCAACGCGTCAGGGGAATCAACTGATT
>CAJQPH010000154.1 GCA_905480165.1 uncultured Flavobacteriales bacterium | reverse complement strand
TTAGCAGGTTCTTCTGGTTGTCCTAGAGTGTCTTTGAACTATAGAAATGAATGGCCTCAGCTTACAGGTAATTATGTCACCTACTCTGCCGCATATGACACCTACTCGAAAGGGGTTCAAGGTGGTATTGGTTTGATTGCTATGCATGATCAACAAGGTCAGGGTACAATCACTACTTCTATGTTGGGTGGGATTTACTCCTTTAATCTAAAAGTAAATCGAAAATTTTCTTTCATGTTTGGAGCAAGAGCAGCCTGGTTTCAAAAGTTTTTGGACTGGGACAAGCTTACTTTTGGTGATATGATTGACCCCCGTAGAGGATTTATTTATCAAACAGGAGATGTTCCGAGAGGAAATGGAAGAAGAGGATTCTTCGATGCTTCAGCTGGTTTTGTCGGCTTTGGTAAAAACTTTTATTTCGGTGGGGCAGTTCATCATCTTAATCGCCCAGACGAATCAATGATCCTTGGGGAATCAAGACTTCCAATGCGTTTCACAGGACATGCTGGCGCAGATATTAAATTGGGAAATAGAGGCAAATACTACAACACTACGAGTATCATGCCGAACATCATTTACCAATATCAAAATGGTTTTCAGGAACTAAATATTGGAACTTACGTAAAGTATGGAAACTTTACTGTGGGCGCATGGTATAGAAACAGAGATGCTTTTATTCTTTGTTTTGGGATTACAACTGATAAGTTTAAGCTTGGGTACAGCTACGATATCACCGTTTCTAAATTAGGAAATGGTATTTCTGGTGGTTCACATGAGGTCTCAATGGGCTTCAACCTCAAGTGTAGAAGAAAACCCAAAAACTTTAGGAAGATATCCTGTCCTTCGTTTTAATTTAATTCTGATAATAAATCGGAAGAATACTAAATGTAGGTTCAAAATACGGACTGTTTTTATAAATATAATAAAGCTGATTCCATTCTGAAGAACGAAACTCATCATCTTCTTTAAGCTTGGCTTTGTACTTCTTTTTTAATTTTGGATTTTCCTTTAAAATCTCTTCAATTTTATCGACAAAAACGTAGCTGGAGAAATATTCTTTTTGCTGAAGATAACTGTCAAAGAAGTTCCACACTAAATACGAATCTTCAGCTTCTGGCTGCAATACTGAATGAATAAACAAAGCATTCTTTTGCTTGGCAGAAATTACGCAATCACCACGTTTCAAATTGACCAATTGATTGTCTTTTTCTATACTAGGGTTTTTCAATTGAAAATGTCCTTCATAAGGTTTACTTGATGATTCAAATTCTATCACCCTAAAAACACCTAGATTCATAATGGTATCCTTTTTTATTTTGGTCATTTCTACCTTATTGGCTTTTAGTCTTTTAATAACATCCTTTTCTTGCCTCCCGACAAAATACAATTCAGGAACAGGAATGGTATCCAAAGGCCTAAATGCATTCATAAGAGGTATATGCCTTTCATATGGTGCAGCAGTATCATATTTAAGTCTTTTAAGACCTGTTATTTTATTTTTGGGAAAACTATGCTCATACCCGAAAAACAAAATTGAATCATGGGATCCCTCTACCCGATTATAGTTAGATAAAAGATAAGAGTTTGACGAGGTATAATCACGTGCTTGATTTCTTGATTTTTCAATAAGGACTTTGTGCGAGGCCGCCCATTTAATGATTTCATCCATAAATGCATATGTAGCTCGCACTCTTGAAGGAAAAGGTTTAAGCATATGTGTTTCCACAGTAAACCCAATCGAATGAAAGAGACTCGCATAACCCATTGAATAACGCGGCAAATCATTAAAAGAAGTTATTCCTTGCTCAGGGGTTTTCCCTATCAAATCCACATATGGAAAAAGATCTATTTGATAATTCGTTTTTAAAGCTTTCTTGAGGTTGGGCAATAAACTCTCATGGGTTATTTTTTTAATACTTGGAGACATCCGATCCTCTAGATTAGCAATATAAGTTAAGGTATATTGATAATCAGCTCCGTTAGAAACATGATTGTCGACGAAGATATCAGGATCTATGGCATGAAAAATACGGGTAAATGTAAAAGCATTTTTAGAATCCATTTTTATGAAATCACGATTTAAATCTAAGTTTTGGGCATTCCCTCTAAACCCATACTCTACAGGACCATTCTGATTTGCTCTACTATGACCTGATCGATTCATCATTCCGCCTACATTATAGGCAGGTATAAAAGCAATGACAGGCAATTTAACAAGGATTTCAGGGTTAACAGATATCTCTTTCAACCAAATTAACATGGCATTTATTCCATCTGGTTCTCCTGGATGAATGGCATTATTAAATAAAATAGTTGTTTCTTTTCTGGCTTTCTTGAATGTACTCAAAGAGTCCCTACTCCCGTTTACTATGCACAAGTATATAGGAAGCCCATAATCTGAAGACCCCATATTAAAAAGCTCAATAACATCAGATGAATCAGACAAATTGGTCAAAATCTCAATTAATTCTGGATACGAGGGAGTTTCATTCGAATGCATCTCGTACTGAGAAAACGAACAAAAATTAATAAATACAAAAAAAGTAAAATTGACAATCTTCATGAAGTCAAAGATTAAACTATTTAATGCTTATTATCTTAAATGATTGACCATCCGAAAGCAGAAAATAGGATTGTGATTGTAAAAAACTATAGTTTATCTGATTGTAACCAATGGTCAAAACGCCATTCTTAACTACTTTACCTTCAGAACTAAGAAGCGTGTAGTTCAATTCAACACCAGAATCGTTTACCATTACTAAAAAATCATTAACAGGGTTTTGGCTTATAAGACGCAAACCCTGCCTATTTTCCTCAACGCTTAGGTTTGGGCATTCAATATTGGTTTCATATGAAGACGAATTCGATGGAACATCTAACAAAAAATCACAATAACATGGATCGTCGAGAAGATACGTTTTCAACCATGAAAGCGCATATGTTCCGATTTCGCCTCCAGCTAAAACAGGAGAATTAGCAGCACCATGCCCCCCATTTGAAATTTCAAAATATAGCTTATCCGTACTTGAAGGAGTACCTTCATAATGCATGTATCCGTATTCAGCGGAATTGGCAATATCATCGTTTTGTCCTGTGAATATCAAAACCGGTACATCGTGTATCAAGTCGCTTGGTTCAAAACCATTTAAATCCAACCACGGACACAATCCTATGACTGCCTTGAGACTAGGATCGATAGACGCTGCCAGCTGTGAGCCTCCTCCTCCCATGGACCAACCCGAAACCGCAAACCGATTGACATCAATTTGATTTTCTAGAGGAGAACCCGACCTTGTATTTTCTTCTTTAACTGTAACAATTGCATCTAATAAAGCT
>CAJQPH010000153.1 GCA_905480165.1 uncultured Flavobacteriales bacterium | reverse complement strand
CTCCAGTTGTTGTAAAATCGATTCCTGGATCACTGGTTATACTCAAACGAACGGTATCTCCGCCGTCAGCGAAATCATTCACATCTACAGTGATTTGACAAAGCGACACAAAAGGAATAAATAATAGAAGGTAGAGTGGTTTCATGAATTTGGTTTATTCAAAGGTACAATTATTAAGAAGTTCTAAAAACCCAAACATCAAATGAATACTACAAAACATACTTCGGTCTTTAGTGTGTTTAATGTCTTGTAAAGATTAATTTTATATCCTTGAATACATTGATTCATATCGGAAAAAATTATTTAAAGCTTTTTGCTTTATGGGTATTGCTTTTTGATTTTCAACGCATTCTATTTTCCATTCACAATTGGAGTAAGCTAGAGGGAGTCTCTTTCGGCGAGTGGTGGTTGACCTTTGTTTATTCCATTAGACTGGACATTGCTACCGCAGCATATCTTTCTGTGCTTCCTCTTTTGATATTGTGCATTGGACTAATCGTTGATCGAAAGTGGATGAAGCAGGTATTCTTCTATGTGCTCATGTTTGAGGTGGTAATTGTCTCTTTGATTCATGCCGGTGAAATCAACGCTTACACCGAATGGAATCACAAATTAACCTCTCGTGTATTTATGCATCTTGCACATCCAGATGAGGTTTTCCGGACAGCAGACTATCTGATGACTTTTCTCTTCTTTATTTATGCAGCATTAGAGCTTGCACTGGTTTGGTTTATTTACAAGTGGTTTTTTAAAAACCCGATCAAATCTTTTGTAGAAAGATTCACCTGTGCAGTTAAAGTTGGATTGGCATTTTTGACTTTTGTTTTGTGTGGTGGTTTTTCTTTCTTGCTCGCACGAGGGGGTTGGCAGCAAATCCCCATCAATATTGATTCTGCCTATTTCTCAAAAAAATATATAGTCAATGATATTTCTGTCAATTCAGCTTATTTTTTCGCCAATAGCTATATGTTATACCTGCGCAGTGATATCGACCACTTAATGCCCAAGATTGATCCTGTTCTCGCACAAAAAATTGTAACGGAGCTTTTTGATTATGACAAGAATCACGAAGAGCTGATTCTAAAAAACAAAAGGCCCAATGTGGTTTTTGTTATTTTGGAAAGCTGGGCAGCTGAAGGAATTGGTTGTTTGAGTTCTACAAAGGGTGCTACACCTCAGTTTGATGCTTTGGCAAAAGATGGTTTGCTTTTCACCAATATCTACGCTACAGGCCACACCTCTGAAATTGGTAACTCAAGTATTTTTAGTGGACAGCCTGCACTTCCAGAAATTGCCATTACGCTTCAGCCGGATAAGCATCGAAAATTGCGCTGTCTCAATCAAGATTTAAAAAGCTTAGGTTACAGCTCTCATTATTTATTCGGCGGTGATTTGAAGTATGGAAATATTGGAAGCTATTTTATGGACCATGGTTTTGACCAGCTGATTGACGAGGATGATTTTCCTTCGGGTTTATCTAAGGGAAAGCTCAATTATTACGATCGAGGTTTGTTTAAAGAGTTTTTGAGGCGAATCAATGGAACTAAAGCTCCTTTTATGCATTGTGTTTTTACGGGAAGTACACATTCTCCTTATGATCACCCCAAATCATCAAGACAAAACTGGAAAGGAAAGGAAACTGATTTCATGAATTCACTCATTTATGCAGATCAATGCTTGGGTGAGTTCATGAGGAATTGTAAGTCACAGCCTTGGTTCGACAACACCATCTTTATGTTTGTAGCAGATCACGGTCATGCCACTCCTCAATATGCCGATTATTCCTGTACGGAGTTTTACAGAATTCCTTTATTAATATGGGGTCAGCCGCTTAAGGACGACTACAAAGGCCAGCGCATTGACAAGGTGGGATCACAAATCGATATTCCTGCAACAATATTATATCAGATGGGGCAGGGGTACGATGCCTATCCATGGAGTAAGGATCTGCTCAATCCCAATGCTCCCGAGTTTGCTATGCATACCACCATTAATGGATACGGATGGGTAACGGATAAAGGCAGTACGGTCTATGAGTATTTCCAAAAGAAACGCATTTTAAACACCTTCAAATCGGCTGATTCCGCCACCGAAATCGAAAAAGGAAATGCTTTTATAGTAGAGGTATATCGAGCGTTTAAGGGCTTGTAAACGTTTTTTTTTGCTTAAATCCTCAATTCACATAATTTAACAAGTTCCATTGAATCAAGCCGTAACATCCTTTAGTGGATAAGTTAGAAGTACATGAAACTTCTTACGCTCCTTCTTATTTCGACAAGCTTTTACGCTTGCACCCAGACCAGTGCCAAACCCAAAGTTAAAACGCCAATAGAAATCATTGTGGATCACGCCAAGTGGCAGGTGACTCAAGATGTTACTTATGATGGAAGTTATCGTTTAATAGATTATCCAAATGGCGATGTGCCTGCGCATATTGGTGTTTGTACTGATGTGGTCATACGTGCGTACAGGGCTGTTGGAATCGACATGCAGGTACTCATTCATGAAGCTGTAAAAGCAGATTTGAGTTATTATTACCCTATTCATTCCAAAAGAGGCACAGCGAAAGTTGACGCCAATATTGATCATCGAAGAGTTCATATCATCCGAAAGTTTCTAAATAAGAATTATCCAGATTCTAAAATCAAAAATTCTGAACCTTACTTACCAGGAGACATCATCGTTTGGGAAAATTGGCACATAGGTATTTTAATAGATGAAAAGGTGCCTGGAACAAATCGTTATTATGCCGTCCATAATATTGGGTCTGGCCCACAAAAGGAGGATGTCTATTATGATGATGGATATTTAGATCATTACCGTTGGAAACCATTTGAAAAACAAAAGCCATGATAAAAAGTAAAATCATTTACGCCTGGATGCTCAGTGCAGGCATTGTGCAGCCAATGCACGAAAAAAACAACGATCGCGAGCTCTATGTTCTTTATGTTATTGATGCTAAAACTGAACAGGTTTATGCTTATGAGCATGCCTACGAGGAAGAAATCATGGAATATATTGAGTCTGGTGATTTTGAGTATGAATCAAATCTCAAGGTCAAGAACGAAAAATAAAACAAACCTAAACCACGTAACATGAAGTACATTTTAATCTTTTTATTGATCCCTACATTTGGGGTATTATACGCCAATGACGGAGCTTTTTATATGAATGGAAATCAGCTCATTCCTGTAAACGAAACACAGGTAGAATTGCGTAAGGAAATTTTAACAATCAAAAGGGAAGGGCGCAACATTCTTATTGACGTGGACTATACCTTTTACAACCCTGGTAAAGCAAAAAAAGTGCTTATGGGTTTTGAAGCGCCGATGCCAAGAGGGGCAGCAGATTTTATTTATGACCGATGGATAATGACCCGCAATCATCCCTATCTTAAAGGCTTTATTGTTGAAATCAATGGCGAGAGAATTCCTTATAAAGCGGACAT
>CAJQPH010000152.1 GCA_905480165.1 uncultured Flavobacteriales bacterium | reverse complement strand
GGAGCTGGTGCAGGATTAGGTGGAGGAATTTTCAATAATGGCGGAAACATTAACAGTATCAACGTAACGATTGCCTATAATAAAGCCCAGGGAGGACAAGGGCGCTTTTTAAATGCAACTAGTGGATATGCTGCAGGGGGAGCAGATGGAGAAGGATACGGTGGAGGAATATTTAACCGAAGCGGAACAGTGGATTTAAACAATTCCCTGATTGCCTACAATAGAAACATTAATGACATTGAAAATGCCAATTTAATCGGCATTGAATCAGACGAAGATCTTTTTGGAAGTTTCACTTCAACGAGTGGAAGTAATTTGGTTTTTAACATGGGGGCCGGAACATTAGGAGGCAATACGACTGGAAATATTATTTCAGCGGATCCTTTATTAATGTTTTTGGCAGATAATGGAGGAACGACCTTTACTCATGCCATATTACCTTGTCCTCAAGGGCCTGCCGTAAATGCTGGAAATGACGCGGCAGCACCAACTCTTGACCAGAGAGAAATGCCAAGAAACGATGCGGCAGACATTGGTTCTTTTGAATCAGATCTCGCAGAAATAAACTTGTCCTATTCGATGATTCAACCCTGTGAAAATTCTTCCAATGGAAGCATTACAGTAACCCCTCAAAGTACACCGGATTATATATATCAATGGGATGTATCCACTGGAAATCAAACGGAGTCAACAGCAATTGGTTTGGTGGCAGGATTTTATACCGTTACCATTACTGACGGGAATGGGTGTGTAAAGGATACTACCTTTGAATTGATTCAGGCACCTAATCCATCTCTAGACCCATTCACAAATCAAGAAGAGTGTGAATCATTTACTTTGCTCGAAATAACCGGAACTAACCTATCAGGAGACGAATCATATTACACGGAGAGCGGTGGACTTGGAACCTCACTAATTGAAGGGGATGTAATTACCTCTACTCAAACAATTTATATGTACGACCTATTGGGGAATTGCGCTGATGAGGTTTCTTTTGATGTAATAATTCATGAACTTCCAGAAGTTTTGAGTTTTACAGGAGAAGGGGAATATTGTGAAGGGGAACTCCCTCAAAATATAATTGTAGAAGTAAGTGGAGTTTCAGACTTCACTTTGGAATATACCATTAACGGTGCCCAAGCAAGCATTGTGTCTTCAGAACAAAACATTGATCTTGGAAATACGCCAGGAGTATACATGATAACTGGAATTCAAGATGAATTTTGTGAGAATACGTCTGACCTTACTCAGTCCATTATTGTTCATTTATTACCATCCGCTCCGGAAACCTCAGGAGACCAATCTTTTTGTACAAATGAAATGATTCTTCCTATCGAGGCTCAAGCAGAGCCAGGTAGCCACAGCTGGTATTCAGATGAGGGGTTAACACAATTTCTAAGTGCGGAGGATCAATATCTTCCCGAAAACACTCCTGGCATAGACACCTATTATGTAACGTCTACTGAAAATGACTGTGAAGGTCCCGCACAAGCAGTTGTGATTGAGATTAAAATTTGTGATGTTGTTATTCCAACAGCTTTTACTCCTAATGACGATGATGTAAATGATATATGGAACATCGTGAATATTGATTTGGTATACCCCAACAATGTGGTTCGTGTATATAATAGACTTGGAAATAAAGTTTATGAGTCTCAAAAAGGCAAATATCAAGAAATGCCTTGGAATGGGTTTTATAATTTAGAGGCACTACCTGTGGCCTCGTATTATTACATTATTGAATACAATGACGACAATAATAAAAGTGATACTGGTTACGTAAGCATCATTAAATAATCAATTCTTTGTGTTATCAATAAGAGCTTCAGCAATACTTTCTGAGATACTTAGATTTAAAATTTCTTCTAACCACAACCATTGCCCAGCAGGATTTACCTCTAAAAAGTAATATTCTCCCTTAGGGTCTACAATGAAATCATAGGCGCCAAAAAACATCTCGAATTTTTGATGAAGATTTAAGAGTTTTTGTTGAATCCCCTTTGGCAATTCAAAAACTTCATAATCTACATTTATTTGGTCTTTTCTCCAGTCAAATTTGGTGATGTTATTCTGTTGAGATTTTATTTTTACAGAGAAGACTTTATTCCCAACAATAGTTATTCGAAGCTCAAAATCCTTTTCTATATACTCTTGAAAAATACATGGAGCCTGCTCAATATTGGGTGATTTATGCTCCACCTCATCTTTGGTCATGATTGAGGAATATAAAATCCGATCTGGAGGGACAATATAATAGCTTAGTGGCTTGTAAACAACTTGTTTAAATCCACTGATTTTTTTTTGCACTTCACTACTGTTGTTGCTTATAATTCCATCAGGAATTTTGAACCCTTCACGATTTGCCAAATTTAGCTGAAAAGGTTTATTTCGACAAAGTGCATCTGCCTCCCTTCGATTGATCCAAAAACAATCTTTGAGAAAATATTTTAAGGGCTCTAAAGTCAGCTGCCATTCACGGTGAATAAATTTCGATCTTTCAAATTCTTCTGGTGTTTCAGGTATTGAAATCAGGTTAGGCTTGAGTCTCCACCAGACTGATTTGATTTTTTTTGCCTCAATAGAGTGCCCCTGCGCATTTATTCGAATACTCAGTGGATTATAGGAATAGCTAATCGAATTTTCAGATCCTTTAAAAGGATTAAGTACAATAGGATTTCCCTCTCTTTTTTTAAGAAGAGAGCACACTTGTGAAACATGAGGGTCTTCCATATCCCCGATGATTAAGATCCAAAACATGAGAAAAAGATTAAGGCCTCATAAAGAGGCCTTGGAATTACATATCTGTATCTGCATCTGCTCCCGCATCTGCACCTCGAGGACCGTTGGTTATTGTTGTTGTGCTTGTTCCGCCGTCAGGATTATTAGCAGCAGCTTTACTGGTCATGGTTTCGCCTAAAGGTTTAATTGTTGTTTCTTGTCCTTCTTCTACCTCAAGCGTGATTTTGTACTTTTTGCTCATCTTATTGATTGTTTGATAAATTGCCTACTCTATTCAGTTTTGGGCGTCCCTGTTAAGTGAGTTTTAGTCAGAAAATATAAATTTTCACAGCAAATATACATTTTTATTTAAACCCTCGAAATGGTGGTTAATTATTGTAAATCAAATAATTGATTCACCATTGAGATCACTCGTTAATACATCCCCCATGTAATTTAGGAAGGGCCTGATTGCATCTAATTGTTTTGACATCCAAGAATCAAAATTGGAGTCTAAAAGGAGCTTGTCATCTATATTTTTTATAAACACAAATTGTTTGTGTCTCAGGTATTCAATACCCGGGTGGTCCTTTTCGAAACCTTTAGGTGCCATCTTAAGATGGTCACCTTGCATTTCACCCCATTTATTTAGCAATTTTTTGTTAGTAGCTACCTTTTCAAAGTATTCGTGATCCATTTCAATTTCTTTTCTTATTCGAAATAGATCCTCTTTGTTTGGGCCCCAAAATCCGACGCCTAAAAATGAAGCACCAGGCTCTAAATGAAGATAATATCCTCCCCTATATTTTGGTTTTTGTCTGTGGAACGAAATACCAAAATGAGTTTTATAAGGCGTTTTGTTTTTTGAAAATCTCACATCGCGATATATTCGAAAAACTTTATGTTTGTCGAGCTGGTTCTCATTATTCAAGCTTTCAAATAACCGAGAGGACAAATGAACAACAGCATTTCGAGCCTCATCATGTTCAGTTTTATGTTTTTTAAACCATTCTCGATTATTATTCTCTTTGAGACTGTTAAGAAAAGGAAAAACTTCAGGTGCCAGCATGTTTTTAGTAAAAAGAATTAGGCCTTAAAATTAATAATTTCTTCTCTAAGAATTTAATGTTCTATGGCTTCATGAGACTTCGTGATGCCTTTTATTAATGCAGAGCTGAACCCATTGTGTTCCATTTCGTTAAGCCCCACTATCGTACACCCTTTAGGTGTAGTAACCTTATCTATTTCAAATTCGGGATGATTACCCTCCTCAATAAGCATCGCTGCAGCACCTTTAACCGTTTGATTGACAATTTTACTGGCTGTTTTTGAATTAAAACCAATCTGAACACCGCCTTGTACCATGCTTCTTATGAATCGCAATGCATATGCAATTCCACATGCTCCCAGCACTGTTGCTGCATCCATTAACTCTTCATCTATTTGGATCGTGGAACCAATAGATTGAAAACATTCCTCTATACTCGGGTTAATGTTTTTGCTGTTTGTAGCGATGCAAGTTATGGATTCACCAACATTCGATGCCGTATTGGGCATGGCACGATAAACGGGGATTTTGTTTTGAACCGCTTCGTTCAGCTGTGTGAGTGTGACAGCAGAAGCAAGAGAAACGAGTTCGTGTCTATT
>CAJQPH010000151.1 GCA_905480165.1 uncultured Flavobacteriales bacterium | reverse complement strand
GAATTACCTGCTACAAGTTCGAAAATATTAATTCTTGATCAGCTCGGAAGACAAATTTTACATTGCAATATTTCCACTTCTAATGGAATGGTAAAAGTCAATTCAAATCATTCGGGCCCTGCTTTTGTTTTGTGTAAGGATGAACTGGGATTTGTTTTGGAAAAACGGACCATTTTTATTCCTTAATGCATTTAAGGATAATATATCTATTTTCTTCCGTTGTCATTTGTGCCACATTCTTGATGTGCAGACCGCTTCCTGATTTAAATCAATATGTAGCGTTACCATCCACGATAGAAAACCCAACAGACTCAGCAAAAATCGCTCTAGGGAAAGAGCTTTTTTTTGACACACGTTTGTCATTGGACAATACGATATCTTGTGCAACTTGTCACAAACCTGGCTTTGCATTTACAGATGGCCTTAAAACCAGTACGGGAATCAACGATCAAAAAACAGACAGAAACTCCCCAAGTATTTTGAATTCGGGATTTTTAAAAACAGTGATGTTCGATGCCCATCTAAAAACTCTAGAACTACAAGCCATTGTACCCATTCAGGAACCCGTTGAAATGGGTCACAATATGAAGGTGCTCATTCCACAGCTAAGAGCAATTCCCGAATATCAAGAGGCAGCTCAACGCATATTCAATAGGGATTTTGATGCTTATGTATTAACCAGAAGCCTTGCCGCATTTGAACGATCGCTTATTTCGATGAGTGCTCCATTTGACCATTATCTAAAAGGAAATGAAAAAGCCCTGAATGCAAATGAAAGGGCAGGATGGAAAATTTTTTCTGAAAAGCTGTACTGCACAAATTGCCATGCGCCACCGCATTTCACGAATCATGAGGCCAGAAACAATGGGCTTTACAAAGATTATGGTGCTGATAAAGGACGATTTAGAATTCATCTTGATTCTGCAGACATTGGCAAGTTTAAGGTGCCGTCCTTACGTAACATTGAGGTTACTGACCCATACATGCATGATGGATCAATGGAGACTCTAGAAGAGGTTCTTGCACATTATGCTAACGGAGGTCAAGGACATTATTTACAAGATGAAATCATTGTTCCTTTCGAGCTGAGTGACAAAGAACAAAAGCAGCTGATCGCCTTTTTAAAGTCTCTGACCGATCTTTCATTCTTGGATAATTTATGATGTTCTGTACCAATTAGGGGTTTATTGGTTATGATTTGAAAATCAATAAAACACATATGAAATCAACCTTAACATTACTATCTCTCTTGTTCTTCACTAATATAGTGGGTCAGGAAAACTACGTATATATAGAAAATAAGGGCAACACGAAATGTTTTTTCGATGAGAGCGACCCCCTGAGTTTTTTAAATATGTGTAAAAATCATTTTGAACAAAAAACGGCTGTAGATGATACTTATGACATTGGGTTTTATGAGACCAATCGTTATTCGGATCTAGATGTTTTGTCATTACAAGGTCGTCTTGAAACGATTCTTATTGTCGATATGTTTGGGGCAACAAATGAAGAAATACTTGTTCGAGACCCAAGCTTAAATCAAAATTTTCAGGAATGGTTTGATTCTATCGTTCAAATGAATTATCCCCCTGAGGAATCTGAACTGATGCTTTTGGACGAAATACAAAAGGCAGACTTGGAATTGAGGTGGATCAAAGCCCCCCGTTCTTCTGGATTTATTAAAAAAAGCAATTATAACTTATATTATTCATTTGAAAACATCAAGGCCATTCTCATTGATCAGGAATACAATGCCTTTTTCATTAAGCACAAGCAAAGGATATCGAATAATAAAATCATTAATGAACCCTACATCAGTGCAGCCATGAAAATTCCAAATGAATTTTCTACTGGCATTGGTGTACAATTGAATAAGAGCGAGAGAAAAGAACGCTGGGAAAACATGCGAAATATCGCATTGTTTGGTAATGCTAAAACTGATTTTTATGACATAATGAATTCAACTGTTAGATATGATTCTTATTTAATAGAGGATTCACTTCATCTTGAGAATTATTTCGCTTTAAGCTCTCCTGTAAACCCAGATGAGTTTTCACCATTTAATTTCGGCACCAAGTATTTTGATACTGCATATGGTGGCCCTGCAACCATTAATATCACAGATATGTTTGGGGCATTTAATCAAGAATTTCTTATTCGGGAGCCTAATTCAAATCAAGACTTTCACGAATGGTTTGATTCAATTGTTCAGATTAATTATCCCCCAGAGGAATCTGAACTGATGCTCTTTGATGAAATACAAAAGGCAGACTTGGAATTGGGGTGGATGAAATCCCGAGCGTATGAAGGATTTGTTTATACTCCAAATGAAGTTGTTTTAAAATGGTGGGATTTTCCAAATCCCTCTGCACATGCTGTAGGTTTGTATTCCTTGAGTCTATATCCGACAGATGGAGAATCGGACAGTGATTGCACTTTTGGAGGCCTAGTGTGGTCAATAGATAATGAGAATATACGTTTTCCTATGATGGAAATATCTAACCTGGAGTTCCAAGAAAAAACGGTAGAAAAATTTCAGAAATCAACAAAAACATTGAAGTGGGTTGATTTATTATTGAGTGAAAAGGCTGGAAAAAGAATTCCGAAAAGTGAGATGAACGAGAAAAAATTCGATCAATTAACTGGTGGGTTAATTAAAGAACTGATTTTTAATCCATAATTATTTCATTCTAAGAGCGTCTTTAATTCGTAACTTTGCGCCATGAATTCAGCAATAGATACGATTTGTGCAAGAGCTACGGCAAGTGGCATTGGTGCTATTGCTGTCATCCGAATTTCTGGACCTGATGCTATTGCTGTGATTTCTAAATGTTTTTCAAAACCCATAGCGGATGTGTCGTCCCATACGGTTCATTTTGGTGTTTTTAAAACTCTTGATCATGTAGCCATAGATGAAGTATTGGTGACGGTTTTCCATCACGGAAAGAGCTTTACAGGTGAGGAAAGTATAGAAATTTCGTGCCACGGCTCCCCATATGTTCAGCAACAAATACTAGACGCTCTTATTTCCTCTGGTTGTCGAATGGCCAATCCTGGAGAGTTTACTCAGCGTGCCTTTCTCAATGGTAAGCTTGATCTTTCGCAGGCTGAGGCTGTCGCCGATTTGATTGCCGCTCAGAGTAAAAAGGCACATAGAATTGCATTAAATCAACTCAAAGGCAATCTATCATCAGATTTAAAAATATTGAGAGAGGAATTAATCGGTTTTGCATCATTAATTGAATTGGAGCTTGATTTTTCTGAGGAAGATGTCGAATTCGCAGACCGTACTCAGCTTAAAGAGCTGGTATCTAAAGTATTAATCACTGTAAAAAGACTTTCAGGATCTTTTGCCTTGGGGAATGCACTTAAAAATGGTGTACCTGTTGCCATTGTTGGTGCCCCAAATACAGGAAAAAGTACGCTGCTCAATCAGCTTTTAGGAGAAGATAGGGCCATTGTCAGTGATGAGGCGGGAACGACCCGTGATGTCATTGAAGAAACCCTAAATATTGAGGGAATTTTGTTTCGATTGATTGATACGGCAGGAATCCGAGAAACCAATC
>CAJQPH010000150.1 GCA_905480165.1 uncultured Flavobacteriales bacterium | reverse complement strand
AAAACTACACCAAAGGCTACGTACGGAACCACAATCATTAAAATCTTTTTCATTTTATCAGTAGGATTAAATACTGCGATGGCTCCAGTCCATCTTCCAATCATGAGGCCTCCCCAATACATCGAAATATAGGGTGCAATCTGAGCATCGGTCATTGCTCCAAAATCAGGCAATTTTAACAATGCCCCTAAGTTACTTTGAATCGATACTTCCACGCCCACATAAGTAAATATCGCCAACATGCCCAAAACCAATTGAGGATACTTCATTGCTCCCCAACCCCCTATTGATCTTTTTGCTAACGCGTTACTTACCAGTAGTCCCCCTATTACTACTAATAAACCCGCTAAAGACAACCAAAGAATCGACATTTCCGAAGCTTCGCTTAGCTTTTCTCCCTTGCCTAAGCCCAGGTATTGACTGAAAACAAAGAAAAATATAATCACCAATAACATCGTAATTGTTAATAACGATATCATTGCTTTTTTTGCTCCATGAAATTCAGAATCTGCTTTACCAGATGGCAGTTTTTTAGAAAAGAAAAATAAACCAGCCGCTGCTAAAAAAAGACCACCAACTGCCATATATAGATACTGAACCTGAGCAAGTGTCAAGTTACCAGATGCTATTTCATCTTTTAAACTAATGTCTGCTTTCGCCGCAGTACCAAATAAAATTAATGTGACAATGATAGGTCCGATAGTAGTTCCTAGTGAATTAACTCCTCCTGCCAAGTTTAATCGATGTGACCCTTTTTCAGGTTCGCCCAAAAGAAGTGCAAATGGGTTGGCCGCCGTTTGTTGTAACGAAAAACCTAGGCCCACAATAAAAAGGGAGCCCAAAACAAAACCAAAAGCGGAAGAATCCCCTGGCTCAGCGCCAGTCACAGCAAGAATCATTGACCCTGCTCCAAAGGCAGACAAGATCAACCCATAAACGATTCCATTTTTTAAACCCCATTTATTCATGATGTCAGTTTTCGCAATACTCGAAAACATAAAGAGCATCAATGCACCAATAAAGTAAGCACCATAAAATGCAAACTCAATCAATTGACTTTGAAACTGGTCTAAACTAAAATATTCTTTACAGAAGCCTAGAAAAACTGAATTTCCCGCGGCAATAAAACCCCAGAAAAAGAACACTGTTGTAAGTGTAAATAAGGCGCTTTGATTTGATTTGGTGGACATGATTTTAACAATTTAGTCGTCCAATATAAAAGAAAAAATAGGATTAACTGATGTTTTTTTTCAGTTTTCTTGATTGTTTTGACAAGGAAAGTGTCTTAATGACGTTGTCAACAATGCCTTTTGTATCATATCCACAATCAGACCAAAGTTCTTTTTGGGTTCCGTGATGAATATATTGATCTGGAATACCTAAACGAATAACTTCGGCTTGATATTTTTGATCTGTCATGAATTCAACAACAGCAGAGCCAAATCCCCCCATTACACAACCATCTTCAATGGTTATGATCCTGTCAAATTTGGTGAATACTTCATGAAGCATCACTTCATCTATAGGTTTCACAAAACGCATATCATAATGAGCAATGGATGCTCCGTACTCGCTCAATTCGGATACTGCAGCCTGCACAAAATTTCCGGGATGACCAATTGACAAAATCGCTAAATCATCCCCGTTTGACAATCGTCTTCCTTTTCCGATGGAGATTTCTTTCATCGGTTTTTTCCAATCAGTCATAACTCCCTTTCCTCTAGGATACCTGATAACGAATGGACCTTGGTTTTCTAGTTGCGAGGAGTACATCAAGTTTCTTAATTCCTCTTCATTCATAGGTGCTGAAACTGTCATGTTTGGGATACACCGCATGTAGGCCAAATCGTAAGCTCCGTGGTGGGTTGCGCCATCCGCACCAACCAAACCAGCTCTATCCAAACAAAACACCACATTTAAATTCTGAAGAGCAACATCATGTAATACTTGATCGTAAGCTCTTTGCATGAAAGATGAATAAATATTACAAAACGGAAGCAGTCCTTGAGTGGCTAAACCAGCACTGAAAGTAACGGCATGTTGCTCTGCAATACCAACATCAAATGCTCTGTCTGGCATAGCTCCCATCATGATTCCTAATGAACATCCACTCGGCATTGCCGGTGTAACTCCCATTATTTTTTCGTTTTTTTCTGCCAATTCAACAATCGTATGACCAAAAACATCTTGATATTTAGGTGGTTCCGGGTTTTGAGGAATAATTTTAACAATTTCACCTGTGTCTTTATTAAAAACTCCAGGGGCGTGCCATTTTGTAGGGTTCCCTTCCTCAGAATATTTAAAGCCTGCACCCTTCCTCGTGATACAGTGTAGGATTTTTGGACCAGGTATATCTTTTAGATCTTCTAACACTTTTGCCATTCCGATAGCATCATGGCCATCAACAGGTCCAAAATACCTAAAATTTAGGGATTCGAAAAGATTGCTTTGTTTGAGTAAACTTGACTTTAGTGCCGTAGATACCTTAGCCGCAATAGATCTACCATCAGGGCCAAATTTCGAGATTTTCCCAAGCAAGTTCCAAACCTCATCTTTCACTTTGTTGTATGTGTGAGAGGTTGTTATGTCTGTTAGATACTCACGAAGCGCACCTACATTTGGATCAATTGACATACAGTTGTCATTCAAGATGACCAAAAGGTTTGCGTCCTTTTCAAAACCCGCATGGTTCATCCCCTCAAAAGCCAGGCCCGCAGTCATGGCTCCATCACCTATCACGGCAATGTGCTGTGTGTTCTTCTTATTTTGATATTTATTTGCTACTGCCATTCCTAAGGCTGCAGAAATAGATGTCGATGAATGCCCAACACCAAATGTATCATACTCGCTCTCTGCTCTTTTGGGAAATCCTGATATTCCTCCTTTGCTTCGGTTCGTATGAAAAAGGTCTCTGCGTCCTGTCAGTATTTTGTGCCCATATGCTTGATGTCCAA
>CAJQPH010000149.1 GCA_905480165.1 uncultured Flavobacteriales bacterium | reverse complement strand
TTTGCTTTAAGTTCGCTTTCATCCAAGTTAGGGGGTGTTGCTTCACCTCGACCTTTTATATCAACATCAATTAATAATTCTTGACCAAAATCATATTCGTTAACCTGCTCTAGTATTTCATTTGCTACAGATTCAGCTCGCAATTTCGAGAGTTGAAGGTTTTTTTGTTCATCTCCTTGAGCATCAGCATAACCGTTTACAATAATCATTAAGCGGTAAACAGAATCTTTAAATATGTTCACATTATGGTTTTCAAGGTAGTCATCCCAGTTTTTAATGTCTGTTTTAATGGATTTGATCAGTTTGGATATTTCTTTTTTACCGTTATTATTTAATTCTGAACTGCCTATATTGAAACTGATGTCTCCTCCAATTTTTTTAACTTCCTTGTTAGCTTCAATCATTTTTGTCAACGGTTCAATGTAATTTTGCATTAAATCATTAAGCTCGGCAGCTAATTTTAGGGTTTTTTCATGCCCATTGAAAGAGTATGGGGATGTTGAGTTTAATTCCTCGATAATTTTTTCAGTTCTTTCATAGATTTTTTGAAGTGCCATCTCGATTTCTCCAACTCTTTCGGTAGTATCAATTTTATTCATCTCAACCTGCTCGGCCTCTAGAATTCTTTTTGCTTCATCGGCTTTTTCGAGAGCTGAAAAATGCTCTTTTTCTCGTTCAGCTCTATTTTTGTTTAAATTATTAACTCCTTTTTCTCCCTTTTCTCCTTTGTATGTAGTGCTTTCAAAAATGGGCTTCCTTAATGTATTATTGGATGCGCATCCAAACATTAGAATACTTAAAATAGAACAAGTGAATATAAATAAGGGAATTCTCATGAGGTTTTTTTGTAAAAATAAGGATAGTTAAGCTTTAAATAAGTGATCAAGATAAATGTTATTAATATACCAATGTGAATCAAGTTTTAAAGTTATACGGGGTCTGAAATACAGTTAATTAGTGAGTTTTTTTTTGATGCGTATTGATGTCAGTTTTTTTAAAGGAATGGAGCTGGATAAAATTATTTGTTCCGTCCGGCCAGAAGAAAAATAATTTAAATAATGTGTCCCTAAAAAAATGGAAGTCTCGTATCTGATATCAATCCCATTTGCTTCCTCATATTCATCAGGTCTAAATCGGAGATTTTTACCGTTAAGGGAGATTTGGTTGACAATGCCAAATAATTTTGAATTACCCAGATGCTTTAGGTTATAGTATGAATTGAATGGTGTTTTTCTTGCGCTTAGTTTTCCATTATTTAGAAAGTAAATAAAATCTGACAATCCCAGAACATCTTGTCCGTCATGAGAAACAATGATGATAGACATGTTTTCTTCATTTCTTAATTTCAATATATGATTAAATAATTTAGCCCTAAGCTGAGAATCTAAATTTGAAAACGGCTCATCTAAAAGTAGGATGTCTGGCTTTAAAGCAATTGCTCTTGCAATGGATAGTCTTTGTTGTTCACCTCCAGATGCATGTATGGCTTTTATATTAGAAATATCAGTAAGCTTAAGAAGCTTCATTAGTTTCTTTAGCCTTTTGTTTTTTTCAATTTCACCAAGAGATATCAGTGCTTCGCGTATGTTTTCTTCTACGGTATGATGTGGGTCTAAATTGTAGTCTTGTGAAACTATTTTTATTGTTTCATATCCTGGAACCAAAAGCTCTATTGGATTTTGAAGTTTATGACCATTTAAAAAGACCGCTCCATTATTCGGTGTTAGGTGACCTGCTAAAACATTTAATAATGAAGACTTACCTGCGCCACTTTTACCAACCAAACCCATGATTTGACCTTTTTTTATTTTAAAGCTTATGTTTTTTAATACTAGAGCTTCAAATTTTAAGGAAATGTTTTTGACTTCAAGCATCTATTTTTCAGAGTCTTCGAAATCATCGATTGTATTCTCCTGAAAAGAAGTTGGAAGCATTTCTGGGAATAGCTTTGATATCATTGGTAATAATAATGCACCACCAGGAAGAAGAAATATGGCGAGCGATGGCATTGTTTTAAGAATGTCATAAAATTGTTTTTTCATCAATTCCTTTTCATCATTTGATAAGTCTTTTACTGTTGACTTACTCAACAAATCCATGAACTCCTTACTTTCTTTAAGCTCACTTACGATTTTCTCTTTATTCCTTCCGAGTATTCGTGTCCATTTACTTTGAATATTCTTATAAAAAACCGAAAGTGATTTGTCCTGATTAATAATAGAAAGGTTCGATCTGTTTTTAAGGATAAATGTCCTGCTAAACAATGAAGCTTCCTCAACTTCTGAAGGATTCAGATTGAGATGTTTGCCGATTTCTCGAAGCTTACGTTCTTCATCAGGTTTGACTTGATGCGTGCCGTAATTCAAATAAACACATAATTCAAATATGAACTTGCGGTGCAACAAGTTTGAAGGATATTTTATCTCAATGTTTTCGTCAAGGGTATTTCTGATGTATGCTTCTAATTGCTGTTTTATACCCTCATCTAGATTACTGGATTGAAGTAAATACATGAGTAAACGCATTTCTTTTTCTTCAATTACACCATCAATTTGAGCAGACTTTGTCATGTGAAAAAGCACATTGAAAACAATGTTTTCATGGAGGGCTTTGGCATCAAAATGGTCTTCTTTTAAGAAAGTTGAATAAAGTAAAACGTCAACAAAAACAAGTCCGTTTGAGCTTTGATTTAGCCAATAACGACCATCACCGATTTTGGATTTTAACTTTACGCGTTCATTAATTATCTTTTCGATTTTAATTTTTTTGTTTTGATCAAAAGTCAAATTCCAAAGACTTATTTTACTCCCGTAATGTTCATAAAATGAGGCAAGTGACGTAATGAAACTTTCATAGACATCATCTTCATTAGAATGGTAGTAATTATAGGTGAAAAACAGGTTTTCAAAAAGAAGGAGTTTAAGTTTTTCTTCACTGGTAAGATGTGAAACATATTTTTCAGGACTGTATAAATTTGATACAGGATAGCCGTATAATAAACCAGTTTGATTAAATATGTAATGCAAGCAGTCCTCTAAGGAATGAGATTTGAATTTAAACCCAATATTAAGTTCCCCCTGCTGATGCAGGTGAAAGAAAAATGAAATCCAATTTTTCGACCCTGGAGAAATTCTGTTCTTATCTAATTGCATACCTAAGTGCCAGGCCTCCTCCCCATGCAAATCTTACATTTGGTGTAAAGAAAATGAAAGG
>CAJQPH010000148.1 GCA_905480165.1 uncultured Flavobacteriales bacterium | reverse complement strand
AACATTCTGATTGGCCTGAATAGAGTATATGTGAGACATACTCATCTTCCAAGGAATATCAAAGAAAACAATCTCCTCTGGATGAAGAGCAAAATAATTAAAATCTGCATTCCATACATCGTTTCTTTTTGCCTTCTCCTCCTCTATCTTTTCTCTCGATTTTTTTGGAGCCAACAATAAGGTTGTTGATAAATTCACATTTAGAAAACGCCCTAACCCTTGATCATTAGAAACGGCATAATTCCCCATAGTTTTTCCAGATAGGCTGTCCCAGGCGTATGGACTAAAAGAAGCTGTAGCAACAAAGTTTAAATAGTCTTTGGGGCTTACCCTCATATTTAAATTGATATTAGACAATTTCATTGAGTCTTTTTTAAAATTATAATTACCCACAATTGAAAATTGATCTAAAAGCCTGACCTTTTTAAAACCAGTAACCGTATCCTCATCTGATTTAAATTTGAGTTCCAATGTATTGTTGATTGCAAAGGTCAAGAAAGAGGACTCTGAAATATTAGAAACATTATAAAGACTCCTCTCAAATTTGGAATATGTAATCGTTGATTGATTTACTCCAGCATCTACGGAAATCAATGGATTAAGTATTGGTACATAACGATAACCAATAGTTGGAGTCATAATATGCCTCATTTTGGCCTTTTTCCTACCAATAAAGTCAAAGTAAGAATAAAGCATTGTTGTGGCATTGACATTTAAATTAAACTCATGAGACAAAGAGGCCTTTTTAAGAGTGTCTATTTGAGTGTTATTATCAATCGAATTATAAGACTTAGATATTTCTTGAAAATTCAATTTACTTGCATAAAAAGCACTCGGTGTTATTTTAACAATATTGTTAAATAATCCTCCGGTAGTTTGAATGGTCATGGACTGTTTCATACCATACATGAACTGATCAGAAATACGCGAAAAATCGCCCTGACTTAGTAACGAATCCGAAAAATTTGACCTGTTCTGACCATCAAAATTATAGGAAAACCCGAGACGCTCTATCATCTTTTTAAATTCATTATTTGACCTCTTTATGAATTTTTTAAAAGGGAAAACACGTGTGACATTTGCAGTCAATATTGGACTTACTAATGAAATACTCTCCGCTAAAGAATTTTGTCTTAATGAAATTTTCATACCCATATTGATGGGTTTTCCTGGAAAGCTCTTATTTAAATTAATATCCGAGTTGAAGGAATTATTAAAATAGCTTGGATTAATGGGGTCAAGGTTGTTTTTAGATTGATTATCGGAAATAAAATTAACATTTGATGAAAAAGCCCAACTCGGGTTAGATTTAGGCGCTTTTCTATGAGACCAAATAACTGTTGCCTTATTTTGACTTTGATTCTCCGGAAAACCAGTTCGGAATTGCTGAAACCCAAGCGACAACCTTCCTGTGTATGCATACCTTTTTGCATAATCTAAATCATTTCTTATCCCCCAACTCCCCCTACTGTATAGGTTCGCATAAACAGATGTTTGAAAATTTTCATTGATTGGGAAATAATAGCCAAGATTTTGGAAGCCAAAACCATAAGCTGATATCGGCACCATTTCAGGAAAAAGTAAACCATGGGTTCGTTCCTTTTGATTTGGTATCAATGCAAATGGCAAACCTAAAGGGGTTGGAATTCCATTTATCCATAAATTCATAGGCCCAGTAGCTACCCTCTCCTCAGGAACAATTACCCCTTTCGATAGCTGAAAATGATAATGTGGTTCTTTTTGATCACAGGTAGTGAGCTTGCCTTTCAATAAATGAATTTCATCATTTGAATGTTTTTTGGCCGTTTCCATCTGAAAATAAAACTCATCCTCTTTTAAGTTGAGTTCTTGAATAAATCCTTTTTTGGTTTTGAGATTATAACGCATCTCTTGACAAACCATTTCTTGTTGTCCATCTTTAAACTCTGGGAATTCAACAGGGTTTCCAATTGAATCCAAGATAAACTTTGCACTTAATTCATTCTTATTTAAGTCTATTTCTATAAAACCAGCAGTTAGCAATATATCCCCCATCTTAACTTCAGCGCCCCCATACAAGAAGACCAGCTTGTTTTTCACGTCTGTGTATATTGAATCACGTGCCGAATAGTTTATGATATCATTAAAGTCAGAATCATTTACATAAAGGGTGTCCCGAGTATCAACTTGACAGGTAACCGTGAAGGAATTCTGTATTATTAACAAAACAAAGAGTATAAAATATAGTATGGAATGAAGTTTGCTCAATAGGAGTGAACTAAATTTGTTTGTATGCAGAATGTAAAGACAAAGCTACCAATTTTCACAATGTATTGTGTAAACGTAAGAACATCTCTTTTAATTGTTCTGGTTTTACTTTTTACAAATAATACCAATTCTCTATTTGGACAGAATGCAGTTCAAACTATAGTAATCGACGCTGGACATGGAGGAAAAGATCCTGGATGTCATGGAAAGTATTCAAAAGAAAAACATGTTTGCTTATCTATGGCCTTGAAATTAGGCGAATTAATAAAAAAGAAATATCCAAGCGTTAAAGTTATTTACACAAGGGATACGGATGTTTTTGTCGAACTCGCAGAAAGAGCCAATATTGCAAACAAAGCAAAAGCCGATTTATTTATTTGTATTCATGCAAATGCAGCCTCGCCTGCAGCTTATGGAACAGAAACATATGTTTTAGGCTTGCACCGAACTGATGCTCAACAAAAAGTAGCATCAAGAGAAAACTCAATCATAAAGCTTGAAAATGATGGAGGTGCTCAATATGAAAATTTCAACATCTCTGCGGATGCCATTATAGCAAAACGTTTACAGCTATCTGTTTTCTTAGACCATGCCATTTTATTTGCCCAAAATATACAGAGAGAGTTTAAAAAATTGGGGAGGCATGACAGAGGTGTTAAGCAGGCTGGTTTCGTAGTATTATATAGAACCACAATGCCCTCTGTTTTAGTAGAAACTGGCTTTTTAACCAATCCAAAAGAAGAAAACTTTATAGGAAAGGATTTGGGTCAAAATAAAATGGCAAATGCGATGTTTGATGCTTTTGTAAAGTATAAAAACAAAATAGAAGGCACCGATTCAGATATCAGTGAAACAAAAGGAGAGCCTGAAGAAATGGACAAAGAAACCAATACTGATTCCGAGATTACTGATAACATTGATAAAGTAGAGAAAGAAAATTCTGGATTAATTTTTAGAGTTCAGATCATAAGCTCTACCAAAAACCTACCATCTCAGTCAAGTAGATTCAAAAATGAAAAAGACATTTATAAATATTTTCAAAGTGGTCTTTATAAATACTGTGCAGGAAATTTTGGGCAAAATCTAGATTTGGCTAAAAATCACAAGATAAAAATGAGAAATATGGGCTTTAATGGTGCATTTGTTGTGGCTTTCTTGGATGGAGAGCGAATTGGTATTGAAAAAGCTATTAAATTAGTAGAAAATTAAGATTTGAAATTTCAAAAAGAAATAAAGGCAGGTATAATTGCTACATTTTCAATTGCTTTGTTGGTGTTAGGCATCAATTTCCTTAAAGGCTCCAGTTTTTTTGGGGGAGACGACACGTATCACTCCTATTTTGAAAACACCAATCAGCTCATGGTGGCTTCTGATGTCACCTTAAATGGGGTAATCGTTGGTAAGGTAACCGATATTGAAATCTTACCTCAAAACTCCCCTAACCGGCGTGTAAAGGTTACTTTCAATATTCAAAATAAAAATATAAAAATCGCCAGGGGAAGTACAGTGGAAATAGGTTCTCCGGACTTTTTCTCAAAGGGCCTTGTTCTTAAAACAAATCCAAACAACAAAAATATTTACGACGTAGGCTCTGAAATACCTGGGGTAAAATCAAGTCAAGACATCGCTTATCAAGTCAAGGAATACGCAGACCCTATAGCCCAAAAACTTCAGAGCATGATGATTTCTGTAGATAATATGGTAAATTCTTTGTCTGCATTTTGGGATTCTACAGCTACATCTGAAATTGAGGGAAGCTTCAGTAGGGTAAAACAGACCATTAACCAATTGGGTGATGCCGCTGAAGAGATAGGTGTATTTGTTGCTGAGGAAAAAATTCAATTTGCTCGTATCATGTCTAATGTTGAAAACATCACCTCTAATCTTAAGAAAAGCAACGAACAAGTGTCAGAAATTATTGGAAACACTAAAAAGATAACTGACGATTTGGTTTCTGCAGACTTCAAATCAGTTATTACAGATGCCAATTCGACCATTCAGAAATTAAATACAATTATGGAAGAATTACAGAATGGAAGCGGATCAATGAGTAAATTACTTCATGATGATGCCTTGTACAATGAGCTTGTTGAAAGCAATAAAAAACTTCAAGATCTTGTCTCTGATTTAAAGCTTCATCCTGAAAGGTACATACACTTCTCTCTTATGGGTTCAAAAACAAAAGGAGCTACATTGACCCCAAGAGAAGAGAAAAAATTAAGAAAGATATTAGATACCATACAAGACTAATTTTTTAATGAATATTCAACTCATTTTATTTTTACTTCTAAGTATTTGTGGACTTGGTTTTTTTTCCTATAATCTCTGGAAAATACGTTACAACATTAGGCTTGGACGCGATTTAAATCGAAATGATAAAAAAGGAGAACGGTTAAAAACTATGCTCCTTGTTGCCTTTGGTCAAAAAAAAATGTTTTCCCGTCCAATACCTGCGTTATTACATTTATGTCTTTATGTTGCTTTTGTAATTACTCAAATAGAGCTTATTGAAATCTTTGCGGATGGTCTTAGCGGAGACCATCGGGTTTTTTCTGAATCTTTGGGTTCGTTTTATGTGTTCACAATTAGCTTCATTGAAATCTTATCCGTTGCAGCATTCTTCGCGACCATTATTTTTTTAGCAAGAAGAAATTTACTCAAACTGCCCCGACTAAAAATGAAAGAGATGATTGGCTGGCCAACTAAAGATGCCAATCTTATTTTAATTTTTGAACTCATTTTACTGGTCTGTATTTTCACAATGAATGGTACTGACGAAGTATTGTTTAATAGAGGTGTTTCCCATGCCTCTGATATACAAGGATCATTTGGTTTTAGTATCTCCTCAATTATCGGCCCTTTATTCTTCGATTCAATGAGCAACTCGTCTCTTTTCTTGCTTGAACGCATGGGATGGTGGGGGCATTTATTTATGGTCATCGGATTTTTAAATTATCTGCCTTATTCCAAACACTTTCACATTCTTTTGGCTTTTCCAAACACTTATTATTCAAACTTGGAAAAGAAAGGGAAGTTCGAGAACATGGAGAGTGTTACCAACGAGGTAAAACTTATGCTCGATCCCAGCGCAGATCCTTATGCGGTAGATCCTAACGCAGCACCACCGTCTCGGTTTGGAGCAAAAGACGTGAATGATTTAACCTGGAAGAACTTAATGGACGCTTACACCTGCACCGAATGTGGGCGTTGTACTTCTTCCTGCCCGGCAAATATCACAGGTAAACTTCTTTCCCCTAGAAAAATAATGATGGATACTCGTGACCGTCTGGTCGAATTTGGCGAAGGAAAAAGAAAAAATGGCAAAGAATATGATGATGGGAAATCATTATTGGGAGATTATATAACCCAAGAAGAATTATGGGCTTGTACATCGTGTAACGCCTGCGTGGATGAATGTCCTGTGAATATAGACCCTTTATCCATTATCATTGACTTAAGACGCTTTCTTGTAATGGAGGAATCGAAGATACCTAACGAGTTAACAGGAATGCTTACCAATATAGAAAACAATGGTGCACCCTGGCAATTTTCACAAAACGACAGATTAAATTGGGCCAATGAAGAATGAAGAGAAAAACGTATCGTTAATTAAAAAATCAGAAGATGGTCAAGAAATATCACCAGTTCTTCCCGATGAGGTTAAAAATTATTTAATTGACATAGATGGTACCATTTGTGACGACATACCCAATGAACAACCCGAACGAATGGAAACAGCAGCATTGTTCGATGACGCCCTTGAAACCATTAACCACTGGTACGACGAAGGTCATATTATCACTTTTTTCACTTCCAGAATCGAATCCCATCGAGAAGTCACTGAAAATTGGTTAAATAAAAATGGTTTTAAATATCATGGATTACTAATGGGTAAACCCAGAGGAGGAAATTACCATTGGATAGATAATCACATTGTACGAGCAACTAGATATGAAGGTAAATTCACCAATCTCATCGAAAAAAGTGCTAGTATTCAAGTCTTTAAAAAATAAAAAATGAGTTTGCAGGTACCAACTATGGCTGAAATGATCGCAAAAGGAGAGTCTCCAGACATTTTGTTTTGGGTAGGCTGCTCAGGAAGTTTTGATGATCGAGCCAAAAAAATCACAAAAGCCGTTGTTAAAATATTAAATCATTGTAATGTTTCTTTCGCAGTTTTAGGGACTGAAGAAAGTTGTTCGGGCGACCCCGCAAAAAGAGCTGGTAATGAGTTTACCTATCAAATGCAGGCCATGATGAATATTCAAATATTGAATGGCTATGAAGTAAAAAAGATTGTAACAGCTTGTCCGCATTGTTTTAACACTTTAAAAAATGAATACCCAGAACTTGGAGGAAATTATGAGGTTATTCATCACACCCAACTTATTCAAGATTTAATTAATCAAGGGAAACTGTCACTCGAAAAAAACGAAACCTTTAAAGGGAAAAAAATAACTTTTCATGATCCGTGTTATCTAGGCCGAGCTAATGATGTTTACGAAGCTCCTCGAAAACTTATTGAAAAATTAGATGCGGAGCTCGTAGAGATGAAAAGGTGTAAATCAAAAGGTTTATGTTGTGGTGCTGGTGGTGCTCAAATGTTTAAAGAAGCTGAAAAAGGAAACAAAGAAATAAATATTGAACGAACTGAAGATGCGTTGGGAACGGCCGCACATTACATTGCAACAGGCTGCCCTTTTTGTAATACAATGATGACCGATGGAGTAAAAAACTTCGAAAAAGAGGACAAAATTAAGGTTTTAGACGTAGCTGAATTAATTGCAAATGCAGCAGAATTATAAAAATATTTTCAAATCACTACCCGAACACTCAAGGGTTTGGATCTATTTATCAGATCGCTTATTTACCCAGGAAGAGTCTGAAGTTATATTGACTGAGGTCGATTCATTTGTTTCTTCATGGAAAGCACATCAAAAAAATTTAAACGCATCAGGAACCCTTATCTTGAACAGGTTTTTGATTTTAGCGGTTGACGAAAAAACTGAGGCCGCTTCAGGATGCTCAATTGACAGCTCTGTTAATTTTGTCAAGTCTATTGGACTCCGATTTGGTGTTGATTTTTTCAATAGACTAAACATGCTTATTTTAAAAAATGGAAAACCAACTATGATTTCATTTCATGACCTGGTAAGTCATAAAGAAGAAAATCTTTTTAATCCAAACATTGATTCATTGGGGGATTTAAGACAAAAATGGATTATCCCTGTAAAAGAAAGCCCATTTATCTAATAGGTACTTGTTGCACCACCAATATTTTCTATAGGGTGCCAAGTCGTTTTAACTTCTTGAAAATCTGTTATGTAATGCAGGCCTTGTGTATCTGTGTTTTTCCAATTCAAATCATACGATCGAACCCTCTTTAAATTTTCCACGCTAAAAAGATCAATTTCTTTTTTGAGTTCGTTTAATCCTGAAAATGCAAGGGCATTTACATCCATATGAGTAGACAAAGGTTTTATAAGCTCAGAAATATGCCCCGTTATAATATTCACTGCACCTCCCGGCACATCAGATGCATGAAGGACCTCCGAAAACGTAATAGAACATAATGGTAAGGATTCATTGGCCAAGACCACGCAAGTATTCCCGCCAGCAATAATAGGCATCAGTAATGATACAAGACCGAGTAAAGATGAATCTTGAGGAGCAATAAGTCCTACCACCCCAACAGGCTCGTAAGTTGAAAAATTAAAATGAGATGAGCTTACTGGATTTACAGAGCTACCAATCTGACAAAACTTATCACACCAACCTGCATAGTAAACAATTCTATCAATTGAATCCTCAACCTCTTTAATTGCCATATTTTTTTGACTTCCCTGAAGAATCAATTCCTCAACAAACTGTGATTTCCTCCCTTCTAAAACTTCAGCAATTCTGTAGAGAATTTGACTTCTATTGAATGCTGTTTTTCCAGACCATGCGCCAAGGGCCTTTCGGGCGGAAACAACTGCATTGCGTACGTCTTTTCTTGACCCCATACACATATTTGCAATCGGATTGCCTTTTTTATCTAAGGCCAGATAATATCGACCTGACTCTGTTCTAGGGAATTTACCACCAGAATATATTTTATACGTTTTCAAAATTTCCACTCTTTTCATATTCAGCTTAATTTAAGATATGCCGATAAGCCATGCATACCACCTTCTCTACCAAAACCACTCTCTTTATACCCCCCAAATGGAGACGCTGGATCAAATTTATTGTATGTATTGGCCCAAACAACGCCTGCTTTTAACTTAGTGGTCAAATTAAAAATTCGAGATCCTTTATCTGTCCATACACCTGCAGCTAATCCGAAAGGTGTATTATTGGCTTTTTGTATGACCTCATCAACCGTTCTAAAAGTTTGAATCGTTAATACGGGTCCAAAAATTTCTTCTTGTACAATAATGCTAGACTGAGCAACATTAGTAAAAATCGTAGGTGGACAGAAAAAACCTTTTTTAGGAATGGAACATTCACTTTGATATATTTCTGCACCTTCCTTTTTGCCGAGTTTAATATACTTATTGATAATATGTAGTTGTTCTTTTGAATTAATGGCCCCTACGTCCGTGTTTTTATCCAAGGGATTACCAACAACCAGTGATTTCATACGGTGTTTTAATTTGCGAATCACTTTATCTGCAATGTTTTCTTGAACAAATAATCTAGACCCTGCACAGCACACATGACCTTGATTGAAGAAAATACCATTTACTATCCCTTCAATGGCTTGATCTAATGGGGCATCATCAAAAATAATATTTGCTGATTTTCCGCCAAGTTCCAAGGTCGCTTTCTTATCAGTACCCGCAATGGCTTTTTGTATAATTTTACCTACACCAGTCGAACCTGTAAAAGCAATTTTATTGATATCAGGATGATTTACTATTGATGCTCCTGTATCTCCATGTCCTGTAATTATATTCACAACCCCAGCCGGAAGCCCTGATTCTTCAATGATTTCAGCCAATTTAAGCGCTGTTAACGAGGTGGTTTCCGCAGGCTTCAAGACTACAGTGTTTCCTGCAGCAAGAGCTGGAGCGATCTTCCATGCAGCCATTAATAATGGGAAATTCCAGGGAATAATTTGACCAGCAACACCCAAAGGTTTTGTTTTTCTATTTGGAAATGCATAATCCAATTTGTCGGCCCATCCTGCATAGTAAAAAAAGTGATTGCATGCCAGAGGAATATCAATATCTCTTGCCTCTCTAATAGGTTTACCCGAATCCAAAGATTCGATGACAGCCAATTCCTTTGCCCTTTCTTGCATGATTCGTGCAATCCGATAAATGTATTTACCTCGCTCGTTGGCTGGCATCTTTGACCAAACCGTGTCATATGCTTTACGAGCCGAATTCACCGCCAAATCAACATCCTTTTGATTTGCATGAGAAATTTCTGCTATTAATTTTTCATCATTGGGGTTGATCGTTTTAAAATATTTTTTTGAAGATGATTTAACCCATTTTCCGTTAATAAATAAATCATACTTCTTTTTGAGTTTGATGTGTCCGGTACCCTCAAGAGATGGTGAATATTCCCAGTTTTTATTTTTCGATGTCATATTTTAATCAATTGTAAAGTAATCAGATGATTGATATTTACCCGTATCTGTTTTTAATATTTGCATCAGAACGTCATTTGCTAAACTACTTGCTCCAAATCGGAACCACTTATTCGTAAGCCAATCATCTCCAAGTAGTTCCTTAACCATGACCAAATTATGCAAAGCCAATTTGGAATTTGAAATCCCACCTGCGGGCTTCATTCCGATCATAATGCCTGTTTCATCATAATAATCTCTAATGGCCATAAGCATAGTGTATGTTACCTGCATTGTAGCGGCTGGTTGAATTTTACCTGTTGATGTTTTAATGAAATCAGCCCCGGCATATATAGCAAGGTCACTCGCTTTACGCACATTATCTAAGGTTGCCAATTCACCAGTTTCAAGAATCACTTTTAAACGTGCTTGTCCACACACCTCTTTTATTTGAGCTATTTCATCAAATACAAAGGCATATTCACCAGCTAAAAACTTACCTCTGGAAATCACCATGTCAATCTCATCTGCCCCCTGATCCACAGCGTATTTTGTGTCTGTAATCTTTACATCTAAAGGAGCCTGACCGGAAGGAAAGGCTGTAGATACAGATGCTACTTTTACGCCCGAATCTTTTACCATAGATTTGGCCAATCCTACCATTGAAGGATAAACACACACTGCAGCTACAGTAGGTAATCCAGGAAAACTATCATGTAAATGAATGGCTTTATAACACATTTGCCTCACTTTACCCGGGGTGTCTTTACCTTCTAAGGTAGTCAAGTCGATCATATTAAGAACCATTTTAAGACCATCCATTTTGGAATTCGTTTTAATGCTTCTTTTTTGAAAACGAGATACCCGTTCCTCCACTCCTACTTTGTCAACTGATGGAGATAGGGGCAACGAATTAAAATTATTTTGATTTTTCATGCAGATTGAATACGCTCAAATATACTGAAAAAGAACTGTTTTTAAAACGTATAAATCAATCTAGACATTTGGCTGTAAATTTAATTCGTGTCAAATCGTTTATAGATTTATGAGAAGAAAGTGTAATATCACATTAAAACTCGTTATTTTTAAATTAATTAACTTTTGAAAATGAGAACCTTTCAGATTTCTTTTCTTTTTTTATTTGCACTTTGCGTGCAAATGCATGCTCAGAAATCGAATACATCAAAACCTAAACATGTTGTGAAATTGGGTATTACTCCAATTTTTGTTGGAGAAATATTACCCTCCTATGAATACATTTTCACCGATAAATTTGGACTTGAGGCAGGAATTGGATTCCTAACCGAGAACTACCTAGATCAATTCATTAAAGAATCAAACTTTGGCAATACACGTTTGATGAAAATTGGGCCAAGCTTTTTATTTGGTGCGAGGTACTATCCCTTCAGAAGAGCGGACTATCTTTACTGTAAAGGGGAATTAAAATACCGAAAATACAAAGAGGTATATCAAGAAGTTAGTGGCTCTGGTAATAGCGAAACCATTGATGAATATGAAAGAAAATTTATTCCACGCCTTGGGCTGGGTTATCAACTGTATTTAGACAAACACTTTTTATTTGACATGAGTGCCAATATAGGATTGACTTTTATAAAAGACTTCCAATTTGGATCTAATGCGCCCATTAAAAACACAAAGCTACATTTTGGATTGGGATTCAAATTTGCTTACGCCTTTTAAATCCTTTTGTTAAATTCGTAGATGTCAAAAACCAAATCAGCTTTTTTTTGTCAAGATTGCGGCCATGAATCACCGAAATGGCTCGGAAAATGTCCGGGTTGTCATTCATGGAATACATTAATTGAAGAAATTAAAGTCAAAAAAAGCAGCTCAACACCATTTTCCAGAAAGGCTTCTGAGGCAAATCCTAAACACTTAAACGAGATAAAGCAAGAAGACAACCCTAAATTCAGCCTGAACGATTCTGAACTCAATCGTGTTTTGGGAGGTGGAGTTGTTCAAGGATCTCTTATTTTAATAGGTGGAGATCCTGGAATTGGAAAATCCACATTGATGCTACAATTGGCCATAAAAGAAAGCATCAAAATATTGTATGTTTCTGGAGAAGAAAGTGAGCAACAAATAAAAATGAGGGCAGAAAGAATTGGAATAGAAAATCAGAGTTGCTTTATACTTACTGAAACGAATCTTGACGCCATACTTAATCACACCTCATCAATTGAACCGAAATTAATCGTAATTGATTCCATCCAAACACTTCATAGCAACCAAATTGAAAGTGCACCAGGAAGCGTATCACAAGTGAGGGAGTGTACTAGTCAACTTTTGAGAATGGCAAAAGAAAAAAACATAGCCATCTTATTAATTGGTCACATCACTAAAGATGGAAGTATTGCTGGTCCAAAAGTTTTGGAACATATGGTTGATACGGTCCTGCAATTTGAAGGTGATCGAAATCACATGTATCGCCTGCTCCGAACCAGTAAAAACCGTTTCGGATCAACAAATGAAATAGGTATTTACGAAATGCAAAATAATGGTTTGAGAATAGTTGAAAATCCCTCAGAAATTCTTGTTACAAATAGTGATTCAGAATTGAGTGGGGTCGCTATTTCAGCAACATTAGAAGGTCTTAGACCATTTCTAATAGAAATCCAAGCACTGGTGAGTTCAGCAGTTTATGGCACGCCACAAAGATCATCAACGGGGTATGACTCAAAAAGACTCAACATGTTGTTGGCTGTTTTAGAAAAAAGATGTGGTTTTAAACTTGGAGCTAAAGATGTGTTTTTAAATATTGCAGGGGGAATAAAAGTAGATGATCCTGGTATTGATCTTGCCGTATCCATGGCTGTTCTTTCTTCTAACGCCAATTTAGCCATACCTGAAGGAATTGCCTTTTCAGCTGAAGTTGGTTTGTCTGGAGAAATAAGACCAGTGAATAGAATTGATCAAAGAATTGGTGAAGTTGAAAAACTTGGTTTTAAAAAAATCATCATCTCCAACAAGATCAAAGGATTTGACTCAAAGAAATACGGAATTGAAATTGTTCAGTGTTCTAAAATTGATGAAGTTGTTCGAAACGTTTTTTCATAAATATAGATAATGGGTAGACTTGTAATTATACCAACTCCAATCGGCAACCTTGAAGACATTACATTGCGATCAATTAGAATGTTGAAGGAATGTCAAGTCATTTATGCGGAGGACACTCGTGTAACGAAACGACTTTTAAACCATCTCGAAATTCAGAACCATGTTATTGCCTTTCACGCTCATAACGAACATCGTATTTTAGAGAAATGCATCGAGTCCATTAAAGAAAAAGAATTAACAGGTCTTGTTTCAGACGCTGGAACACCTGGCATTTCAGACCCGGGATATTTGTTGATTCATAAATGTATTGAGGAGGGTATTGAAGTTGAATGCCTTCCAGGACCAACAGCGATTATACCCGCTTTAGTTGCTTCTGGATTCCCTTCAGAAAGGTTTCATTTTGAAGGGTTTCTTCCACATAAAAAAGGCAGAGAGACAAGACTAAAAAACGTCATGGAGCTTGATTGCACAGTAATTTACTATGAATCACCACATCGAATTCTAAAAACATTAAGTCAAATGCTCAAGATTTTTGATTCTGATAGAAAAGCCTGTGTGGTTAGAGAGATCTCGAAAATATATGAGACCTACCATCATGGTAATTTATCTAGCCTGATTGATTATTTTACTGAAAACAAACCCAAAGGAGAAATTGTCCTATTAGTGTCTGGAAAAGACTAGTTTAAGTCTTTAAGTTTTTGATCTACTTTTTTTACTTTTTTATCTTGAAGCTGAATGGCCTCCTTTTTTTTGCCCTGTAAATCAATATTCTCTTTTATATCTTTTTCATTTTCAATGATTTTCTTTTGAAAGTCTTCAATTTGTTTCTCAAGATGTTCTTTTTGCTTTTCAAGATCTTTTTGATCTTTTTCTAATTGATTCAATATCTTCTCTTCGTTTTTCAACTCTGAGGATATCCAATCTTTTACAATACTGGAGGCGAAATCGACTATTTTCGATTCCATTATTTTATATTTTTCTGGATGCTCTCTTTTGGATAAAAATGCACCTCCAAGATCAAATCCAAAATGGACGCTTATGATTTCATTATTACCTTCTGTCAATCTCGCAAAAACATTAAAAGGCATCTTGCCCATATCCTTTATCTCCACCATTAATGAGCTATGTTCTCCTTTACTCTCTTTATGCTTCCCCCAACCTTTAAGAAGTTTTTTCAACCTACTATCCACAAAATCTTTTTGAGCATAAGGAATCTCAACCGATAGAGAATTCACATTCGAAGACGCTGAAAAATTAAAATTTTCTTCCTGAACCACAGCCTTTTGACTATGGGATGAGTAGCAAATAATGGCAAAGGAAATGAAGATCAGTAATTTCATGTTTTTTTAAGCTAATTTATATCTTCTTTTTGATTTCAATACTAGAAAACATTAGTAAATTTGATTTATGCAATTCAAAGACGTTATTGGTCACCAGAACATTAAGGAAAAGCTGATTCACGGAATTCAAAAAAACAAAGTCAGCCACGCTCAACTGTTTTCCGGTGATTTAGGATACGGAACCTTGGGTTTAAGTATTGCTTATGCTCAATATGTACTTTGTTTGGAAAAAAAAGAGAACGACAGCTGTGGCACCTGCTCATCTTGTTTGAAAATTAATGAATTGCAGCATCCCGATCTACACTTTAGCTTTCCAACTGTACAAATTGAAAGTAATACTTCAAATCCTTTTCTTTCTCACTGGAGAGAACAAATAAAAAAAAACTCGTACTTCACCTTGTTGGACTGGACGCAAGCTATAGATATCAAAGGACGTCAGCCCATTATTTCTGTTTTTGAAAGTGCTGAGATTCAAAGAAAACTAAGTCTAAAATCTTACGAAGGTGGATATAAGATCACGATTATTTGGATGGCTGAACAAATGAATTCGCAATGTTCAAATAAAATTCTCAAGATTTAAGAGGAGCCAACAAGTAAAACCATCTTTATTTTGGTAAGTCAAGACAGTGAAAACTTACTCGACACAATAAAATCCCGTTGTCAAATGCTTCATTTAAATAGAGTAGATAATGCTTCTCTTAAATTGCATTTAAAAACGAAATATCATCTCGACCAGAAGCAATCAGAGTCTATCGCCTCATTTTCCGAAGGAAATATAATCAAAGCTGAAGAGCTCATTAATTTAGACGAGCAAGAAGGATCTCTCTGCGATAATTTTATTGGCCTAATGAGATCGAGCTACAAAAAAAACGTGTTAGAAATGATGAATTGGGCAGAAGGCATGGCACAAGTAGGAAAAGAGCGCCAAAAAATGTTTCTAATATACTGTTCTCATATGCTTCGCCAATGTATCATTAAAAATTATGGAAACGCTGAAAAGGTAAAGCTCTCTGAAAGTGAACTTTCTTTTTTAAAGAAATTTTCACCTTTTATTAATGGAAATAATATTAGAGAATTCATGAAATCCATAGACGATGCCTATTATCAACTCGATCGAAATGCAAATCCCAAAATTCTATTTACACTGATGTGTTTTCAATCTATGAGATTCCTTCATAAAGCATAATTCCTTAAATATTTATATTTTTAAACAAAAAAAAAATGAGTTGTAATTCTTGTAGTAGTGGGAATGGGAAATCCGGTGGTTGTAAGATGAATGGGACTTGCAATACAAGCGGCTGTAATAAACTAGAAGTATATGATTGGCTCTCTAATATTGAGTTGCCCAGCGGCCAAAAGCCGTATAACATTATTGAAGTACGTTTTAAAAACTCCAGAAAGGATTTCTACAGAAACACTTTGGACAAAAAGCTACAAGCTGGCGATGTTATTGTGGTTGACGCCATAAAAGGGTATGATGTAGGAGTCGTATCTGTTAGCGGAGAACTGGCAAAAATACAAGTAGCAAAAAAAAGAAAAAACTTCAAACCCCTTGAGGCGAAAAAAGTAATTCGGATCGCTGAACAAAAGGATATGGACCTCTGGATTAAGGCCAGAGACAAAGAAAAAGATCTCATGTACAAGTCTAGAACGCTTGCTTTGAATCTGAATTTACAAATGAAAATATCAGATGTAGAATATCAGGGAGACTTATCAAAGGCAACGTTTTATTATACCGCAGAAGGAAGGGTTGATTTTCGCCAATTGATAAAAGACATGGCAGGCGAGTTCAGAATTCGAATTGAAATGAAACAAATTGGCGCAAGACAAGAATCTGCTCGACTAGGGGGAATAGGATCTTGCGGAAGAGAATTGTGCTGTTCTACTTGGCTTTCAGACTTCAGGAGTGTTTCCACCTCAGCAGCACGCTACCAACAACTGTCTTTGAATCCTCAAAAATTAGCAGGTCAATGTGGCAGATTAAAATGTTGTTTAAATTATGAACTTGATATGTATTTGGAAGGGCTAAGCGAGTTTCCTAAAACTGATATAAAATTAAAAACACAAAAAGGGAATGCTTATCACTTCAAAACAGACGTATTCAGGAAAACAATGTGGTATGCCTATCCTGGAGAAAGTGAACTTTACTCTTTATCTCCTGACCGAGTGAAGGAAATTATTGAAATGAATAGGAATGGAAAAACACCAAGTAATTTGGCAGATTATGAAATTCAAAAAGAGCTTGTGAGCGAAGATGTAGGATACTCAAATGTAGTAGGACAGGACAGTGTGAGTAGGTTCGAAAGTAAATTCAAGAAAAAGAAAACAAAGAAAAAATACAAGGGTAAAAAACCAAACAAGAGCAATTAGATGCGCAAAAAAAAACAAAATATTTTTTTTATCTCTTTATTGGCTATCCTTTTCGCTTTGCAATCCTGTACGGATGATACCCTATACATGCACACCCATAAGTTTAGTAACAACACTTGGAAGCAAAATGAAAAACCAATATTTAAAGTAGACTTTCCTGGGGATACAACAACCTATGATGTGATATTTACCCTAAGAAGCACCACTGATTATGCCTACAACAATATCTGGCTTTACATTACAACCAAGGGACCCGATTGTAAAAAGCTTTCCAAATCCAAATCAATTTTAGGAAAAACTCCTGTTGAGATCAAAATGGCCAAACCCAATGGAGAATGGATCGGTTCCAAATCCGGTACTTACATTGATCATAAGCTTAAATTTAGACAACGAAGATTCTGTAAAGGCTCATACAGCTTTCAGCTAGAGCAAGCCGTGACTATTGGTCAGCTTGATGAGCTGTCTGATTTGACGATTGAAGTCAAACCTACTATTTGGTAATGAGGTACCGCATGTTGACAGAAGAAGAATTGAACGTATTATCAGAAGATTTTACTCAATTCCTCGTTGTTCAAGGGATAGATGATGAATCGTGGAGGAAAATGAATCTCGATAATAAGGAAAAAGCCATTCAAATTGTAGAAATTTTTAGTGATACCGTCTTAGCAAAAGTCTACTCAAAAATTAAATATTTAAGCTATGTTTCCGACAAAGTCTATTCTATTTTTAGAATAAATAAGGATAACATGAACCTCATATTAATAAAAAGTACTGAACCAACTTTCGCTTTTAAAAATGAAAATTTGATTCCAGAACTATTAAATAACCATCATAATTCCTGGGAATTGTATTCCTCAACCAAGCAATTAGGTGAAAAAGTTACTGATGAAATCCACAAATTAGTTACTCAAGGTTGTCAGATTTCGAAAGAAGAAACATGGAATATATTCTATGATTTCCATAAAAAAGCATCAAAAAAAGCATCTTTTTAGGATAATTTTCGTTTAAAGGTTATATTTATAGATTGTATTAAAGATTTTTTTTCTCATGAAAACTAAAAGCATATATCCATTTTTATTTTTGGTGATTTTATTTACCTCCTCATGCATCGAACATGAGGTGATTCCTCCACCAGTAAATACGGTAGATTTAAATTGTTACTTTGTTGGTTTCGTAAACGGAACTCAAGTAGAATTTACACAAAATGTTCAAGGATACGGCTCCGTAGACGTGAACGTTGAAGATATCAACCCTTCACCCACGCCTTCTAAAAAAACATACGGTTCTAAAATAAAATCTTTTTATTATCCTCAAGCGGTAACAGTGAACTACGGGACATTAGAATGGGATGCTGCTGCCAATTCTCAACCTACCGTATCTATGTTTAATGATTATCATCAAGATGCAACATTAAGCCCTATAAGTTTTTCTGACGATGGACTTAATGGAATTGAAATTGAATATATTGACAACAATGGAATTACTTGGCTCTCTAGAGAAACGGATCCTGGTCAAGAGGCAACATTTAACATTTTAAGTCAAGCTTCTGACAATACAGGTGACTATTCCTTATTTGAATGTAATTTTACCTGTAAAGTTTGGAGGTTTAACGCCCAAACGAGCCAAGAGGAGTCACTAGACATTACAAATGCCAAATTTACATCTTGGTTTAAGAGATAGTTCAAAAACAAATAAATGAGTGAGGCACTCAAAATAGCTATTATAGGAGATTATAATTTTACCTTTAATGCTCACCATGCTACAAATTTATCTCTTGACCATTCTTCCGAATTCCTTGAAGTTGAACTCAATTATTATTGGATAAAAATAAGTGAAGCTCTTAAACACAAAGAAGGTTACTTTAATCAGTATGATGGTATCTGGGTTGCCCCAGGACCGATTGAAAACCCTTTCTATTTAAATGGAATTTTTAAAAAAATCTCAAACAAGAATATACCGGTATTGATAACGGGTGAGGGGTTTAAAATTTTTCTAGAACACCTTATCACACAGAATCAGTTGCTTTCTCAACAAGAGAAATTAATCAGTGAAAACTTGATTTCCGGAAGTAGTTTTGAAAGAATTACCATTGAACCAAGAAGCAAAACATTTCATCAGCTTTATGAAAACTTCAACAATGTAGAACTCTCTTCATCGAGGTACAGCCTTTATCCCCAACTGGTTGAACAGCTTGAACTCGGCCTTGTAGACATCGAAGCGGTTAATCAATTTGAAGACCCTGAAATCATTAGTTTAAGGAAAAGTGATTTCTTTGTTAGCTGTGCATTTTGTCCCCAAATTTCATCAACTCGAGATATTCCACACCCAATAATTTACACTTTTCTAAAAATGTGTAATAAAACTAAAAAATCAAATCTCGATTAATTGATTTTGTTGAGTATAATACAAAATAGATTTAACGGGTTTATCAAAAACATCCTCCAGAACGGACTTATAGTTCCAAACTTGCTCATTATGCTTGGGTGAGGCACTGCCGGTTTTAAAATCAACTACGATCACATCGTCTCTTCTTTCGATTATTTTATCTGGACGTAAGGTGTTGGCACCATTTATTAAAATTGACTGTTCATTATAGACTTTAACAGATTCTTCAAAAAACCCTTTGTTATTCGCTATTTCAAAAAACAACTGAGCAGCATCTTTCATTTTTAGAAGGATTGAATTGTCAATGGCATCGTTCGATTGATAACGGTTTAGTACCTCGGACATTTCTGAGGAGTCATTGATTTCAGCCATAAATTGATGGAAATAAATCCCAAATAACCTTTCTTCCTGAGTGCTATAATCTTCATCGGAATCATCATCTAAAATGAGCTTCACCATTGAGCTGTCAATTTCAATATCTTCAGGAATATAAAAATCAGTATCTCCTTTAGGCTTTGATACCGTTCCCATAAATTTATTTACCTCTGATCCTGAAATATACTCCAGACTTTTATCGTCTTTATTAAGTTCAAAAGCATTTTTCAAACAATCGTGAAACATTGCTCCAAGACTAGACTTGCCCTCATATCGATTAAAGATATACAACCGCCTTTCAGCTCTTGTAAATGCAACATAAAGCATATTCAACTTATCCAAAAGAATGAGATTCTTTTCATCCTCTGCCTTAGAGTTGATGTCCTCAATTAGACTCGTTTCTGATAAATTCGTATAGAGTATTTTATCCTCGGTTTTCACAAAGAATTTGGAATCACTTCTTAAAGATAAGCCAAAGTCCATCTCGGGAATTATAACAATTGGAAATTCCAAACCTTTCGCTTTATGAATTGTCATAATCTGCACTGCGTTTTTAGTATCCGGCATTTTTAAAGCAAATGATGACTTATTTTCTTCGTAATATTCTAGAAACTTGGAAAGATCTGACTGACGATTATTTTGAAACTGAAAGACCAAATCCAAAAATTGATGTAAAAATGGATTGTTGACATCTGTCCACGACATCATGTTCAGAAATTGAAGAGCGAGCTCATAAATATTTTCAAAAGGCTTAAAAAACGAATCCCGCCCCTTAAAAAACTCATCTAAAAATGCTTTGTCGTTAAAAACCTTAATCGAATAACCAGGTGGGATTACTTTCTCAACAATGAAGTCAAAATAACGATCATCAACATTTTCTTGCATCCTAAAAAACAATTCCCCAAACTGTCTTTTGGCAGTATCCATAGTCGGACGCATTCTCCATTTCAAATAAGAAAGAAGGAGTCGTACTTGAATGTTTTTCGAAATGAGCAAGGATTCCTGAGAAAAAACTGAAACACCTTTTTTTGTAAGTTCATTAGCAATTTTAACACTCAAATCATTTTTAGCTGTTAAAATACAGATATCACCAAGATCGAAATTTTCCGTTTCTGATTTCTTTATGATTGCTGATATATCTGTGACCATTTGATCAAGATCCCTCTTCTGCTTTTCAGAAACCACGCGAACAAAACCTTGTTTGCTTGAAATTGGATTTTGAGCTACGGAGTCATAAAACTTTTCGAATTTATTATCGAGTTTACTACTGAAATCAGTAAATATCTTCTCATTAAATAGAACAACTTCAGAACATGACCTATAATTATCAACCAATGGTTTCTTAATCCCCATTTGATTAAAAAACCGTGACACTTCAGCTACATACTCATCTTCTTCAGGATTATATATTTCAGGTAAGCTGACAAATTGTTCAGCCAAACCGTTATTAAACCTATAAATAGATTGTTTTGGATCTCCAACGATTAAATTCTCTTTTTTATTACTCAATGATTCTCTGAGTAAAGGCAGCAGGTTTAACCACTGTAAGCGAGATGTATCTTGAAATTCATCTAATAAAAAATGCTCGTATTTTACACCAAATCTCTCATATATATAAGGTGCTTCTTCTTTCTGAACAAGATTTCCTATCAGGGCATTAAACTCTGAAATTCTAATTATTTTATTTTTCTCCTTGTGCTCTGCCAATGAATCAAAAACGTACCTCAATAATGCCATATTAAAGAAGTTGGCTTTATATTTCACAAGTAAGGTCATTTCAGAAGAAATTTCTAAGTAGCACTTATGGATTTCCAAAAGTAAATCCTTTAAATTTCGATTTAAAGCCTGAGTATCTCCTTCTTCTTCACAATAATTTATTAGCCTTGTTGAAAGAATCCCTTTCTCATTATTGTGCATGGGACATTTGGTCAATTTGGCGATCTTTACGAGGGCATTATATGTCTGACCCTTATAAGGAAGATCCACTTCGTTGATTCGTTGGGCATGAAACGCGCCTGAAAATTGCTCGACTTTGGGTTTAAACACCTCATTTAATTGGTCAATCCTATTTTGAATCTTATTGTATTCCTTTTTATCAAAGGAAATATCCATTAGCGTCTTTATAAAACCTTGGTTTTTCTCCTTATTCAATGAAGAGGCAAATGACATTAACTGTCGTTTGAAATTCCATTGATTACCATCTCTAAAATTTGACTTGGCATATTCTTGAACCAACTTTGTTAAATCCTTATTGCCATTTTCACCAATAGAATTTAGGAGTAAATCGACAACTTCTTCAAGAACTTCATTTTCATTGAGGGAAACCTCAAATTCATTTGGTAAATCTAAATCATTTGAAAAAGATTTGATTAAGCGTAAATTAAATTTATCAATTGTCGACACATTAAAATTTTCATATCCATGAAGGATCGATTTTAATACGTTACCACTTCGTTTTACAATTTCCTTTTCATCAATCTTAACCAGTTTCTTTAACTCAATAATTATTTCTGCTGTATTTTTATCTTCGCTAGGAGACTTATACTTAGCCAACTTGAACAAAGCATCAATAATCCTTGTTTTCATTTCAAGGGAAGCCTTATTGGTAAATGTAATGGCTACGATTCCTTTAAAGTTATTTGGTGATTTTGTTTTGAGTACTATGGATAAGTATTGTAATACCAATTGATACGTTTTACCACTTCCTGCAGAAGCACTTAAAACAAATAAGGGATACTTTTCTCTATTAATTGTTGACAGCATACTCAAGTCCTAATCTATGCCCATAAAAATAGGAATTTACGAGAATTTTAGCTTAATTTTGTTAAGAATGATTCGATTAATAACGTTACTTTTTATTTTCTCGATTTTTACATTTTCATGTAAGAAAGAAGGGTGTACTGATCCGCAAGCGGATAACTATAACAAAAATGCGAATACTGATGATGGTAGCTGTACTTATCCATTAGATGAATTACAAATAAAAATTAATCCAAGCTATGGAACTCAAAGCTTTTATCTGGACTCTTCATATCAAACAGATGAAGGATATACTGTAAAATTTACAGATTTGAAATTTTATTTGTCAGATTTAACGAATGGACAAGACACCTTGAATGGAGCGTCGTTGTACGACTATAGAAACAGTACAAATCACCTTTTTAGCACTTCTGGTGATTACACTAAATTTCATTCGATTTTTGGAAAAGTAGGTTTGGATTCTAGTATCAATCATGCAGACCCCTCTTTATTTCCAAATGAAAGCCCTTTAAATATCAGTAATGCTGGATTAATGCATTGGGGATGGAATACTGGGTATATTTTTATTAGTATCGAAGGAAAAGTTGATACCCTGTCTTCAGGAGAAAACTTTAATCACAACTTTAGTTTTCACATTGGAACCGATGAATTCATGGAGGATTTTAATTTTAATGACCTTAATTGGACCCCTACGACTGATGGACACAAATTAGAATGGTCTTTAGATATGGCTGAATTTCTTAAAAACTCCGAGTCAAGTATTGATTTAAAAACCGAATTCCTTACCCACACAGGAAGTGGTCAAATCGTTTTGGCCGAGAAGGTTAAAAACAATTTCATGATTGCCTTAACTCCCTAACCATGAAACATTCCATTTATATATTTATATTTCTTGGTATATGCCTATCATGCAACAAGGATGAGGTGTATACCCCAACCCCATATTCAATGTCCACACCATCTCATTTTCCGAGCATGGTCATTCCTTCAAATAACCCGATGACAGAGGAAGGTATTGAATTAGGCAGGTTTCTTTTTTATGAAAAAAGATTAAGTGGTGATAATACAATGAATTGTGCAAGTTGTCATTTACCCGAAAATGCCTTTGCAGAAAGCTCACAATACTCTGTTGGAATTGATGGGATTTCTGGTACTAGAAATGCGATGCCTTTATTTAACTTGGGATGGGAAGATTTTTTCTTTTGGGATGGTCGAGAAAGCTCACTAGAAGCTCAAATTCTTGAACCTGTTCCAAACCCTATTGAAATGCATCAAGAATGGCAAGAGGCTGTAGATAAATTAAGTGCTGACCTTTTTTATAGAAACCATTTTTTCAGAGCTTTTGGCGAGGAAGGCATTGATGCCACTAAGGTGTCAAAGGCAATTGCACAATTTCTTAGAACGATTATCTCTTCAAGTTCAAAATTTGATGTGATGTATAAATATGAGTACAACATTCCTCTTTCATCTAATGAAAACAGTATTCTGCAAAGTATTGAAGTAGAAGAATGGGCGGGATACGATTTATTTAAAAGCTTAAATGGAGCGGATTGTTTTCATTGTCATAACGGACCTTTAATGAGGGTGAAAAAATTCAGTAATAACGGATTAGACAACACTTTTTCTGATTTAGGAAGATCTCTAGTTACCAATAACCCTAATGATGATGGGAAATTTAAGGTTCCAAGTCTTCGAAATATTGAACTGACTGCTCCATACATGCATGACGGAAGGTTTACTACACTCGATGAAGTCATTGAGCATTACTCATCTGGGGTTCATACTTCTCCAACCATTGATCCATTAATTGAATATGCCAGTCAAGGTGGAGTTCAATTAGATGCTCAGGAAAAAGTTCTACTTAAAAAATTCTTATTGACCTTAACCGATACCACTTTCATTAATAATCCTAATTTTAAGGATCCCTTCAATTAATTATGGAAAATACAACAAGACATTTAACAACAGAAGAAAAGGCCTTAAAAATCAATCTTCAAACGGACATTTATGGGTGCTTTGCGGAGATTGGTGCTGGACAAGAAGTTGCTGCAAATTTTTTTAAAGCTGGAGGGAGTTCGGGAACAATCGCATTCACACATTCTGCTTATGACATGAAAGTGTCGGATTCCATGTATGGAAAAGCAAAAAGATATGTTTGTGAAGAACGGCTTCAAACGATGCTCGATACTGAATTTGAGAATCTGAAAACAACCCTTCCTGATAAATACAAAGAGTCTAAGTTTTTTGCCTTTTGTAATACGGTAGAATCCTTAAACTATCATAAAACAAATCAAGGTAAAGGCTGGGTAGGTATTCGTTTCCAATTAAAACCAGGAAGTAAACCAAATAATATCGTATTGCATGTGAAAATGCATGACAATAGTCATAGAGGACAGCAAGAAGCTTTAGGTATCTTAGGTGTTAATCTTATATATTCTTGCTATCATAAACATGAAAACATTGAGGAATTTCTAAACAATTTGATCCATCGAATTCCTAGAGATCGAATAGAAATCGATATGCTCAGTATCAAGGGACCAGATTTTGAGAACGTAGATAATCGAGTAATCGCATTAAACTTGGTAAAAAGAGGCATAACGGATTCCACTATGTTTGATTTATCTAAAAATGTTTTACAACCGACTACTGCCCTTTACAAAAAGAACATATTGCTCACAAGAGGAAGATTTCGACCCGTAACAAAGGTCCATATTGATATGATTGAAAATGGTCGTAAAGCATTTATGGAAGAAAATGATGTGGAAGAGGAAGACGTCTCAGTCGTTTTTGAATTGACCTTAAAAGACCTAACAGCCGACGGGAAAATATTAGTGCAAGACTTCATTGATAGGGCTGATTTACTAAGCTCTTTGGGATACACCGTAATGGTTTCTAATTATCTCAAGCACTATAAAATGGTAGAATACCTAGCGCCTATAGCCAAAGGAAAATTGATTGGTGTGATTCTCGGTGTTTATAATTTAAATACCATTTTTGAGGAGAAATATTATGGAAATCTACCCGGTGGGCTTTTGGAGGCTTTCGGAAGAGGGTTTGGTCACCACATGAAGATTTATGTATATCCTGCTTTCAATGTTGAAGATGGTGAGATTTATGACTTGAACAATATAGAAATTGCGCCTAATCTTATTGGATTGTTAAATTACATGAGAGACAACGATAAAATAATAGAGATTAAGGAATTTAACCCTAAACTGTTACACATAATGTCAGACGATGTCTTATCCAAAATAAAAGCAGGAGCCTCTAGCTGGGAAGAAGACGTTCCGGAATCTGTTGGAAAAGCGATTAAATTTTATGAACTATTTGGTTATCAAAAAAAAGAAGTTAAAATCTAAATGCCACATATTAAGAATGCATTGATCCGATTCCGTATCATAGATAAAATGTTACGGAACAAATACAGACCATTCCCTTCAAAGAAAGAACTTAGAGAAGCTTGTGAAGAGTCGTTATATGGCTCTATTAGCGGAGAACATATATGTGATAGCACTATAGAAAAAGATCTGTTCAACATGAAAATGGAACACGATGCACCAATCAAATACAGCAAAAGAGAACGAGGCTATTTCTATGAAGATACTAACTACAGCATTAATGACATCCCATTAACTGAAGATGAGCTGCATTCAATTAAATATGCTGTGGATACCTTGCATCAATTTAAAGACGCACCCTTCTTCAAAGAATTTGGAAATGCCATTGACAAAATCGTCGATAGAATCTCTGTAGGCACATCAGAAAACGAAATAAGTCAATACATTCAATTTGAATCGGCTACCTCAATTGGCGGTAATGAATTCTTACCTATCTTACTAGAAGCCATTCAACGTAAAAAACAGATATGGTTTTTATATACAAGCTACATCAAGGCTGAAGAAAAACCGAGAAAAGTTTCTCCTCTCTTTTTAAAAGAATATAGAAACAGATGGTATCTCATATCATTCGATGCAAAACAAAAAGAAATTAGAACTTATGCCCTAGATAGAATGGATACTCCGAAAATACTTGAAGAGGAAACCCATTACCCTGGTGACTTTGATGCTGAAAACTATTTTAAACATTCGATGGGAATAACATCATACAAAGGCAAGTCAAGTAAAATTATTCTCAAGGCAAACACCATTGCAGCAAGATATATTAGCAGTCAACCCATACATGAATCTCAAGAAATAGAAGAAGAAACAAAGGAGTTCACCCTTTTTGTCTTGACTTTGCTTATTTCAGAAGAACTTATTCGAACAATATTAAGCTATGGAGGTGAAATTGAAATTGTTGAGCCCCTTGAACTCCGAAAAGTAATTCAAGAGCGTATTTCCGGTATGAATAAGTTATATAAAGTAAATTAGCAGAATAAAAATTAGTATTACAAAAGAATGGAACTGATAACTTCCCTAAATAATGGTGTGTTTAAGATCACGCTAAACCGACCCGAAGTCTATAATTCATTTAATCAAGCCATGGCATTTTCCTTGCAAAAAGAACTGGATTATTGTGCTCAAAATGATGAAATTAGAACCATCATTATCACTGGATCAGGAAAGGCTTTTTGCGCAGGACAAGATCTTTCAGAAGCTACGGACCCCAATGGGCCTGAACTTGAATCCATCGTTAGAGACCATTACAACCCTATTATATTAAAAATAAGATCACTAGAAAAGCCAGTAATTGCTGCTGTTAACGGAGTTGCGGCAGGAGCTGGGGCGAATATTGCTTTGGCCTGTGATCTCACCATTGCTCAAGAAAACGCATCGTTTATTCAAGCTTTTTCTAAAATCGGATTGATTCCTGATTCAGGAGGCACTTATTTCCTGCCGAGAATAATTGGCGTCCAAAAAGCCCTGGCTTTAATGTTTACTGGAGATAAAATATCAGCAAAAGAGGCAGAAGAACTCAATATGATTTATAAATGCATTTCAGAGGAAGAGTTTGAGGATTTCATATTAAAAATTGCGGAGAAAATGGCACTGATGCCTACAAGGGCCTTTGGTTTAACCAAAAAAGCGGTTAATCAAAGTCTAGATAACACATTAGAGGAACAACTCAACCTAGAAGAAAAGCTTCAAACTGAGGCGGGTAAAACAGAAGATTTTCAAGAAGGTGTACAAGCATTTCTTGAAAAAAGAAAAGCCAAATTCAAAGGAAAATGATTAGTAAAATTGGAATAATTGGAGCAGGCACCATGGGATGTGGAATTGCTCAAATCGCTTCACAAAATGGACATGAGGTGGTGGTGGTGGATAAAGAAACGTTGCAATTAGAAAAAGCGAAAGCCGGATTGGACAAAATATTAAGCCGTCTTTGTGAAAAAGAGAGAATTACATCAGAAGATAAAATAGCAATACTCAACAGAATCAGGTTCACATCAGAATTAAAACAACTGTCTGATTCTGATTTAGTAATTGAGGCAATTGTTGAAAATATTGGTATCAAACATGAAGTGTTTAAGGCTGTGGAATCATTAGTAAACGAATCTTGTATTCTAGCCTCGAACACTTCCTCATTATCCATAGCGTCAATAGGTTCAGCTTTAAATAAAGCCAATCGTTGCATTGGAATACACTTTTTTAATCCAGCACCGCTCATGCCTCTAGTTGAAATCATACCGGCTGTGCAAACCGATGAGGAAACCCTAAATAGCGCTGTTGAACTGATTAAAAACTGGAAAAAAACCGTAGTAACATGTAAAGATACACCAGGCTTTATTGTTAATCGAGTTGCACGCCCATTTTACGGTGAAGCCCTTCGTATTTATGAAGAAGGTATCGCAGACTTCGCAACAATTGATTGGGCGCTAACAGAGTTAGGTGGGTTTAAGATGGGACCCTTTACATTGATGGATTATATCTGTAATGATGTAAATTACGCGGTAACTGAATCCGTTTTTAAAGCTTTTTACTATGACTCAAGATTTAAACCCTCTTTTACTCAGAAACGATACGCTGAAGCAGGATTTTTAGGAAGAAAATCAGGACGTGGTTATTATAACTACAAAGAACCGAATTCGAACAAAGAGGCAAATAAAGACAGAGTATTGGGGAATTACATATTGGATCGAGTTAGATGTATGTTAATCAATGAAGCCATTGATGCTGTTTTCATGAATGTTGGCTCTCCTGTTGATATTGATCTCGCAATGACAAAAGGAGTAAATTATCCGAAAGGGCTTTTAACATGGGTGGATGAATTGGGGCATAAAGAAATCTTGGACCAACTGCAACATCTTTTTGACTATTATGGAGAAGATCGATACCGACCAAATCCGCTACTTCGTAGAATGGTAGCGAATAAAACTAAATTTTTCCCTCATTAAGGTCTGTTTTTATTAGATTTGCAGTCTTAAACAAAAAAAATATGTCTTATTTATTTACTTCTGAATCCGTTTCAGAAGGACACCCAGATAAAGTTGCCGATCAAATCTCGGATGCATTAATTGATAACTTTCTAGCCTTTGATCCTGAATCAAAAGTAGCTTGTGAAACCCTAGTTACAACCGGCCAGGTAGTTCTTGCAGGAGAAGTTAAATCAAAGACTTATTTAGACGTGCAAAAGATAGCAAGAGATGTAATCAACAAAATTGGATACACCAAAAGTGAATACATGTTTGATGGAAATTCTTGTGGAGTATTTTCTGCAATTCATGAGCAATCTCCTGATATCAATCAAGGTGTTGAAAGAAAAGATAAAGAGGAACAAGGTGCTGGCGATCAAGGAATGATGTTTGGATATGCGACAAATGAGACTGAGAGCTATATGCCACTGCCTCTAGAAATTTCTCATTTACTTTTAAAGGAACTCGCGGCTTTAAGAAGAGAAAACAATGATATTACGTATTTGAGACCTGATTCAAAATCACAGGTTACCATAGAATATTCAGATGAAAACAAGCCCATTAGAATTGATGCCATTGTTCTTTCAACCCAACACGATGATTTTGGTGGTGAACAGGCCATGCTCGAAAAAATAAAACGTGATGTTATTGAAATTCTAATTCCAAGAGTTAAAGCAAAATTACCAAAGCATATTCAAGATTTATTTAATGATCAAATCACGTATCACGTAAATCCTACGGGAATATTTGTTATTGGTGGCCCGCATGGTGACACTGGTTTAACGGGAAGAAAAATCATAGTAGATACCTATGGTGGAAAAGGAGCTCATGGTGGAGGTGCATTTTCCGGAAAAGACCCTTCAAAGGTAGACAGGTCGGCTGCATATGCAACAAGACATATTGCTAAAAATGCGGTAGCTGCTGGACTATGTGATGAAATTCTTGTTCAAGTTGCTTATGCCATTGGAGTTGCAAAGCCTATGGGACTTTATGTAGATACCTACGGCACGTCTAAAATAGGATTAACGGATGGAGAAATCGCTAGAAAATTAGAAGCCATTTTTGACATGAGGCCTTATGCAATTGAAACACGATTCAGTTTAAGAACACCTATTTACTCCGAAACTGCGGCATATGGTCACATGGGAAGAACATGCGAAACAATTAATAAAGAATTTAAAGACGCAGCCGGACAAACAAAAAACATAACCGTCAAGTTATTCCCATGGGAAGATACAGACTACGTTTCGGCTGTTAAAGAGGCATTCAATCTGTAACAAAAAACATTCAATTATGTAAAGGCCTTTTTTAAGGCCTTTTTTTTTGATAAAATCTTACTCCAACACCTTGATGTCTATTGTGATTAAAGTAGAAAAATGATATTTTTACATCATGTCAAAAACTATTCGTCCCAAAAACTATTTATCTTATTCTAATAAGCTCATTTTATTTTGCTTTACTTTTTTTATTCAAATGCAAGTATTGGGTCAATCGAAAGTAGGCTTTTTTGATAAAATCATGTGTAAAAAACTCATTGGCAACGGTAATGAGTTGTTTTATGCGGGTCGAACGAGCGAGGCGATGTTTACATTCAAGAGAGCTAAAATGAAAAACCCAAATTCATGGAAAGCCAATTATCATTTGGCCATGTCTCAATTCTATTTAAAGAGTTATCTCAGTGCTGAAGAAAATATTATTTCCGCTTTGAAGCTAGCGGGAGATAAAGGTGATGGAGAGCTTTATTACATGCTTGGTAGAATTAATCACACATTAAATAAGATAGATTCAGCCAAGACGTATTACGTAAAATCAAGAGAAATATTTGGCAAAAGATTTTCCAAAGACTATGACTTAGATATTCTCATTCAACAATGTGACTTTGTAAAAAACGAAAACAAAAACGGAGTCGTAAACCTACGTAAACCTTTTTCAAGAAAAATCAACTCAAAATATGAAGAGTATGGAGCCATCCTGGTTTATGGTGGCAAGCGATTATATTTTACAGCAAGACAACCTGAAACAACTGGGAACAATATGAATCCTGATGATCAAAAGTTTTTTGAAGATATGTACATGGCCGATTGGGATGAAAAAAGCAATAACTGGGTTTTAAATACAGAATGGATGGAAGATTATAACACTGAAGGATTTGATGCATTGAATTTCATCTCTAGAAATGGTATGTATGGATTAATTACCGTTAACACCTCCGCATCCTCTGAAAAAACAACTTCAAGCTCAGAAATTTATGAATTTGAAGTAGATGAAGAAGACAGCTCATGGTATGTAGACCCGATAATAAATGAAACCATAAACACCAGCTATTTTGAGGGCGCAGCTACGATAACAGACAGTCTTTTTGATGAGGATGAATCTTATACGCAAACCATGTATTTTATCACTGACCGAAAGGGAGATCGAAGCCTTACAGATATTTATTCTATACAACGAATTGATGATCGTTGGGGTATTGCCAAGTCAGAAACTTCTTTAAATACACTCGGTAGAGAAACTACACCTTTTGTTACTGGAGATGGAAAATATCTATTTTTTAGCAGTGATGCCCTGCCAGGAATGGGAGGATATGATGTATACTATTGTGAAAACACAAATGGAAAATGGAGCGCACCAATAAATATGGGAGCAGAAATAAATACGGTAAATGATGATACCCATTTTCAATACTATCCCGAGCTCAATAAAGGCGTGATTTCAGGAATCTATAATTTTGATGGCTATTTTAGCTACGACGTTTTTGAAATCAATTTAGAAAACTCAAACTATCCCTTTTTAAAGAAAGACGAATAGAAAAATCAAGTTTCTACAATAAGCGCAGTGAATCATGAAACGATATTTCTTTAAAATTTCTTACGATGGAACTTCTTACTTTGGCTGGCAGAAACAACCCAAACAAATTAGTATTCAAGAAACTATAGAAAAGGATCTTTCGAAAATTCATTCATTGAAGGAGATGAGTATTGTAGGTTGTGGAAGAACAGATGCAGGCGTTCATGCCAAAGAGTATTATTTTCATTGGGAGTGTGAAAAAGCCATTAACAAATCTGAAATCAAATACAAACTGAATAAAATGCTTCCAAGGGATATTTGTATTCAAAACATTTATGAGGTTTCCATTGATGTTCATGCTAGGTTTAGTGCAAAAGAGAGAAGTTATGAGTACTTAATCAATACCTCAAAAAATCCCTTTACTGCTAATCATAGCTGGTATATTCATCAAAAGTTAGATCTCGATAAAATGAATGCCGCCGCAAGTCTGCTCATCGGAACGAAAGACTTCTCCTCTTTTGCAAAAATACATACAGATGTTAACAATCATATGTGTCAGCTGAATTATGCAAAATGGGTTCAAAAGGGAAATCAAATAACTTTTGAAATTAGAGCAAACAGATTCTTAAGAAACATGGTTAGGGCCATTGTTGGCACATGCGTAGATGTTGGATTCAATAAAATTCAACTTGACGAATTCAAAAGAATAATTGAATCGAAAGAACGTCAACAAGCTTCTGGCTCGGCTCCTGCCAAAGGACTTTATCTTAGCAAAGTAACTTATGATCTCGAACTCAAAAACTAAATAGAAGCGCTTTCAGTTTCTAATTCTCGATTGACCTTCTTAAATAGACCTTGCAATACTCTACCAGGACCTACCTCGATAACGTGGGTCGCTCCATCCTTAATCATGTTTTCCATAATTTGAGTCCAGCGTACTGCTCCCGTCAGCTGAAGCACTAGGTTTTTCTTTATATCATCTGGATTCGAAACCGCCAAGGCATTCACATTTTGATACACTGGACACAAGGGTTTATTAAACATGGTGTTTTCGATTGCCGCCGCAAGCTCTTCTCTCGCAGGCTCCATCAAAGGGGAATGAAATGCGCCACCGACGGGAAGAACAAGAGCTCTTCGTGCTCCTTCCTCTTTTAATTTCTCACAAGCCAATTCTACGGACGAAACAGACCCGGAAATAACCAACTGTCCTGGACAATTATAGTTTGCAGGAACAACAATTCCTGGTATTTCTGAACAAACCTTTTCTACCATATGATCTTCTAGCCCAAGAATAGCAGCCATGGTTGACGGTTCTAGCTCACATGCTTTTTGCATGGCTGAAGCTCTCTTTGAAACGAGTAAAAGACCATCTTCGAAACTCAATGTTTTATTAGCCACTAAAGCTGATAATTCGCCCAAAGAATGTCCGGCAACCATATCTGGTTGAAAGGCCTCTCCAAGACATGCTGCCAAAATTGTTGAATGTAAAAATATGGCGGGTTGAGTTACTTTCGTTTGCTTGAGTTCCTCATCAGAGCCTTCAAACATGATTTTTTGTATATCAAAACCGAGTATGTCCCTACTCCTTAAAAATAAATCTCTGGCGATTTGAGAATTGTCGTATAGGTCTTTTCCCATACCTGAAAATTGAGCTCCTTGCCCTGGAAAAACATATGCTTTCATGATGAATCTAAATTTTACTTACAAAAATAATAGAAGTATGAGACAAACTACAATTGACCATCAGAATGGTATACTCCTTTTTTAAATACTTTTACTTTTTGAATAATACCATCCTCATCATAAACATACAGTTTACCATCCCATAATTTTCCATTCTTAAATATTCCGTCCATCCAAATTTCATCATTCAAATTATAAACCTTGTTATATCCAAAAAACTCAAAAACTACACCATGTGTATTTGGATTATTAACTACAGGCGGCCCTATTGGTTTTTTTTCAATAATCTGATCAGGTTTTTCGATAGAGGGAGCATGATTTATAGTTGATTTTTTCTTGCCATCTCCATTAAGAATAATTTCACTTTTCAATGAGCCATTTTTATAATAGTTTTTAATCTTCCCGAATGGCTTTCCGTCTTTTGCCATGTATTCCATTTGGATTTTCCCATTTTTAAAATAGTACTTAATTAGACCAGATTCTTCACCCTTGTTATTATAATTTCCGGTATATGCCAATTTGCCATTACTATAATACCTGTTGTAAACTCCCTTGTATTTGTCCTGAATGAAATTTGCTTCTTCAAATTTTTTGGCGTTTTTATAATAACGAATGTAGAATCCTGATGGCCTGTTATTAGAATAATGTCCTTTTATCCTCATAGTCTTTCCATCCTTGTGGTATTTAATCCACATCCCTTCCTTTCTTCCCTTTATGAAATTGCCTTCCTCGACCTTATTCGTCGTCGCATATCCTGAAAGGGGGTGATCTTTTCCTTTAAAAACCCATTTACCTGTTTTTTTACCATTAGAATCATACCCGTTTTGAGCATAACAAGAATTTTGTTGCCATAACAACAGAGTACAAATTAGACCGAAAACTAACCTCATATTCACAAATCAAAGTTACAAATCTTAAATGAAATCTATTATGTACTCAGTTAGAATGTTGTGAATAAAAAATTGTGATTTTACATAGGTCAAATGAATGATTGAATTATTTTTGTACTTACATTTTTACACTTATGTTATCAATTAATCCAAAAGAAATAGAAATACCTAAATTACATCGGTATTTGCTTGGCTCAATCGGTCCCAGACCGATTGCTTTTGCATCTACGATTGATGAGCATGGTAATGTGAACTTGGCACCATTTAGTTTTTTTAATGTCTTCAGTGCAAACCCTCCGATTATGATTTTTTCACCTGCAAGATCTGGAAGAACAAATACAACGAAGGATACTTATAATAATGTAAAAAATATTCCTGAGACCGTCATTAATGTTGTGAACCATAATATGGTCCACCAAATGAGCTTAGCGAGCTCTCCATATCCATCAGATGTTAGTGAATTCGAAAAATCTGGATTTACTCCACTTGACTCCGAACTAATTGCCCCCCCTCGAGTAAAAGAATCTCCTGTTCAATTTGAATGTAAAGTGAATGAAGTCATTGAGTTGGGACAGCAAGGAGGTGCGGGTAATCTAATCATCTGCGAAGTAGTTCGTATTCACATCCAAGAGGACCTTCTCGATGAGAAACAAATGATTGACCAGCATAAGATTGATTTGGTCTCAAGGATGGGAGGGAATTGGTATTGTCGAGCTGATAAAAATTCAATGTTTGAAATTCAAAAGCCGATAACGACATGTGGAATTGGCTTCGAAGCATTGCCAAAAGACGTATTAAATAGCTCGATACTTACAGGAAATGATTTGGGCCAATTGGCAGGAATTGAAGAACTTCCAAATGAAACTGATGTTAACGAATATAAATTGCTCGAATTAAGTGAATTGTTTTTATCTTTAGAAGAGGACGCAGTTCAACTAGAAATAAAAATTCACAAAAGAGCTCAAGACCTTTTAAAAAGAAATCTACTCGAGGAAGCATGGATGACCTTGCTTTCTTTTAATAATTAATAATAAATAATATGTACAAGTTCCAAGGAAAAATCAAAGTCATTAATGATATTCAAGAAATAAGTGAAAAATTTAAAAAACGAGAATTCGTGGTTACCGATACCTCATCAATGTACCCTCAAGATGTGATGTTTCAATCCGTTCAAGACAAATGTGCAATGTTAGATGGATACTCTGTTGAAGATGAAGTAGAGGTTTCTTTTAACTTAAGAGGGAGAGAGTGGACGAGCCCTGATGGTGTTGTTAAATACTTCAACACACTTGATGCGTGGAGAATAGAAAAAATGGGGCAAGGAAGTGGTATACCTGCCGGTGGTGCTGGAGCAATGGATCTTAATCCAGAAACGGCAGCAACAAGTACACCTGATTCAAATGGTGAAAAAAGCGATGATTTGCCTTTTTAAATGAATTCATATTTACAAAACTAAGCGGGGTGAATGCCCCGTTTTTTTTTTGACCTAAAATTAAGATTTGAAAACAGAAAGTTATTTGGTGACAAATAATTTAAAGGACTGATCACCTATTCTTAAAATATATGAACTAGATGGAAGACCTGAAATATCGATTCTATTTGAGCTGATTCTTCCGCTCATTACCTTTTCACCCAGAATAGAATATATCGCATAATCTTGAACGCTTTTAAGGTTTGATTCTACAGTAAGATAAGTAGATACAGGATTCGGGAAAATAGATGTCTTAAAATCCTCCATTAAATGTTCATTTCCTACCATGGGTGGAAAACAATTATTATTAGAATAGACTTCATCAAAGTCTTTATTAATTGATATCAAACAACGACACATGTTAAACGAATCGTGCATGTAAGAGAGTCCATAATTGGTACCAATACCCTCAATAAATGTAAGCGGCTGACTACTCCCCCAAAAATGATAATCCGTCTGAACATGTTTGACCCCAGAAATAAAATATACAGAATCAATGATTGAGGTAATCACATCGTTCCACGGTTTGTGAATCATGAATGTGTCACCTATATTGAGAGATAAATCCATGACTAAAAACTCTAGAGTATCCATCCCCAAAATCGTTTCCATCGTGCTCATAAACCATGCCTTTCCGGAAGATACATCCTCACGAGTAAACCCATTGGTATCAAAGCCATTTAAATCGTAAAATACTCCATTAGGAGTTACTGTTCCGACCTTTTTATAATTCAATCCGTTAATAACGGTTTCGACTTCTGACATTTGCTCCTTGACATCAGCTATATCCAAATTACAAAATGGCATTTTCCAATTCGTGTTTTCTATCCCAAATATTGAATTATAATTCTGGGAAAATGAATCATTGCAAATTGAAAGAAACAAAAGCAAAGTAATTGAAAATTGAAGAAATAATTTCATAGCAAAAGAACGTGTAAAGCGAAAATACAACTAATCATTTGATTTTTAATTACATATGACTAATTAAACAAGGGAAGGGTGATGCCATTTATTCCACACATCACTTGTGAAAGAGCATTTTATCAAGTTCGTTAGTATAACGTCATAGCGAGTCCGCATCCTATTAAAATACTCACTAACTTAAGCAAATTGAATTTATGATTTTCAGATGTCTCAAAAATAATCGTCGTAGAAATATGTAAAAACATACCTACGACTACCGCAAGAATAATATGTAAATCCAATCCAAACTGTTCTGGTGTAAACTTAAGACCAATTAAGGCACCAACTGGAGTCATCATACCAAAGAACAAAAGAAATAACCACGACTTTAAATGATTCAATTTCGTATTCATCAATAAAGTCATTAAGGCAATTGACACAGGTATTTGGTGAAATATTATTCCCCAAAATAATGATTCATGTACATGATGATGTTCACTTACAATTCCTGCATATTGATTCCCAAGAGGAAGACCTTCAATTATTGAATGAACAGACAAAGAAATAAACAAAGCCCATGGCAATGACTGTCCTTTGTGAACGTGAACATGCCCATGTTCAATACCACCAGAAAAATATTCTAAAATCAATTGAACAAGGAAACCAATAAGAATAAATATACCAACCTGCTCAGCTCCATCGTGATATATATCAGGTAATAAATGCTGAAAAATAATAGCCAGAAGAAATCCGCCACTAAAAGCCAATGCCAATTTTATCATTTGACTATTGTTGGTGGCATTAAAATACCCCACAATCACACCGCCACTCAAGACAGATGCAATTAGACCTAAAATTATAAAAGTAAAATTCATTTTTTTCTGCTTGCAATAATAATCAAACGATCTGATTTTTCAAGTATAAATGGCTGCAAATCTAAAGAACCAAATACATCTTCAATAATAAAATAGGGCTCCAATAAAGATTGAAAATCTTCTAGTCTTAATACTTGGACCCTTTCTGTAAAGTGATAATCATTTCCCTGATCGACAAATTTAATATGCTTGAAGATGTGTGAATCATCATGATTTCGAGAAATCTTAAAGTTAATTTCATTGATTTTTTTCTCCTCTTCTCTTACTAGAGAGCTGATTACCTTAAATACATTCATGAAATCTATCACTAGCTTTCCTCCTACTTCTAACATCTGATGCATAGCCTCACAAACGAGCTGGTTTTCGTTAAAAGTATCAAAATACCCAAAACTTGTAAATAGATTAAAAATGGCATTAAATTGACGGTTTTCTATTTTATATCTCATGTCATGGACTTCAAAAGAAAGAGAATCACTTGACCATTTCTGAGCTTCTATGATACTATTTTCAGATAAATCTACTCCCAACACTTCAAATCCCAATTCATTCAAGGTCTTCGAATGACGCCCCTTACCACAAGCCAAATCAAGGATGTTTGATTCAGATTCCAACTCAAGGTGATTCATTAAGTTTATGATGAATTCTTTTGCTTCAGATTCATTCCTATTCTGATATAATATGTGATAATAAGAGGTGTTAAACCAATCTATAAACCAATCTTTTTCTGACATAAATCAAAAATACAACTAATTGACTTTATTCAAATTCCTAACACTCATTGAAATCAATCACAAAACCATTAAATTTGAAGATATGAAGAAGATTGGTTTGACAGGAGGTATTGGAAGCGGAAAGACATATGTCGCTACTATCCTTGAAAAGATAGGCTACCCGATTTATAATTCAGATAAAAGAGCTAAAGAGCTAAGCAATGAACATCCTGAAATTCAGGTTAAACTTAAAACTGTTTTTGGAAAAAATGTATACGAGAATGGGAATCTAAACAAATCTTTTTTGAGTGATCAGATATTTACATCACCCAACTTAAGAGAAATCGTAAATTCTATTATACATCCCGTTGTCCGCGAAGACTTCCTTGCATGGGCCAAAAATCATTCAAATCATTCTCTCATTTTCAATGAGGCCGCTATTTTATTTGAAACAAAGGCTTTTAAAACTTTTGATGACAATATTTTGGTATATGCACCTCAAGACATTAAAATGGAACGTCTATTAAAAAGAGATCAAATGTCTAAAGAGACTATTTTAACAAAAATGAATGCCCAATGGAGTGATTCAAAAAAGATGAGTTTAACGCGGCACCATATTCTAAATGACGGAGAAACTCCATTATTAAGCCAGATAGAAGAAATATTAATAAGGCTAAATCAGTAAACAAGTTTGATTGAAACCGTTTTGTTTCTATCCAAATTTAACATACAGTCTTCGAATGACGGTGCAGACAACTTGGGGCGCATATCATTAGAAAAAGCATAAGGCTCTGTGGGTATGCCTATGAAATTTTTATCACAATTGTCATTGTTGTTTTCATCTTGGTAAATGGCAACAGCATACCTTCCTTTAGGTAAACTTTCAAAAGTATACTTTCGAGAAGGACCATTGGTTTTTACCCTTATCATTTTATAGGTTTCACCTACATTCGGAAATTTATCAGCATTATTATATAAACCAAATTGAAGAACCCCATCATTATTTTCAAGACCGGTAACATTTACCGTCAGGTCAAAATTAAGCTGTGCATTCAATTGCATCGAAAATGAAATAAAAACAAAACAGCATATTTTAAAAAGGTCTATCATTTATTAAAATTGGTTTTAAAAATCCGATCCATCCATACAAAAGTAGAGGCATAGTTGCCATCAAGATAAGCATGATGGTCATCGTGATGTTTTGTTTTGCTTAATAAAGGGATCCTACTCAGTAAAGGCAATTCTATATTTGAATGTATGTGTATTTCGTGAAGGTTCCTCAACAATCCAAATATCCAGAACGCATAAAGGTTAATTGGCATGAAAATTAAAATAATTGAAAATGCTATTACCACACCTATCATTCCCATCATCCATTCTAACGGATGTCCGTATAAATATTCTAGAGGAAATGGTTTTATTGCTCTATGATGAATTGAATGAATGTGTTTTAACATAAACTTATTGTCATGAAGCCATTTGTGATAAAAATAAAACCAAATGTCATCCAAAACAAAAGCAAATAATACTTGCAATCCGATGATCCACCAGCTCGACCATTCTACCTCCATTAAGTCAAATAAAAAATATGCACCTGAACCCGAAACGACCAACAACAAAATAAAATTCAGTAGAAATAAAGGCATTCTTTTACTAAAAATAGACTTTTGATATGATTTTACCTGTAATACATATGGTTCAAAAAACTTGGTCTTTAAGACTACCATACTATACAAAAGACCAAATAAATTAGACCCCAATAGCATAATAATTGTTCCTATTGCTACCCATTCTCTAGTCATCTCAATGCAAATATGTTAAACATTCCTGTATCTTCAAGCCCCACTTCACTCTCAGTATGCAACTGAGAAAAACCCTTGTCACTTAAGAGCTGACGAACATGTTCTAAACGCCCATCAATATCATGAACCTCGATTACCAGACTTTTTATTTTCGGCCAATCACTTTCTCTAATTCCTTTTAAAACAGACCACTCTGCTCCTTCACAATCAATTTTCAGCAAGTCAATTTGGCTGATATTTTCTTTTTCAATGACATCAGACAAAGGAACAAGTTTACATGCAACTTGCTTTTTTCCTCTAACTAAAAAATGGGCTATAACTCCTGAAAAAAATGGGGGAATCAGTTTCATCCACTTCATTCCATCAGGTGGGTTTTTCATTGTGCCTTTTACGGCTCTTGAAAATGCTGCTGGATCTTCATCCCATTGCTCGGGATGCAATGTAGACAGGGCTGGGGTATTCGGAAAGTAGGTAAAACTGGCATTGGCCAATTTATCGGATACTCCAAATTCGTATACGTGTATACGATTGTCTCCATATTCTTCCGCATTCTTTTTTAATACAGAAAAAATATCAGGAATGGGTTCAAAGCAATAGGCATTTACATTTTTTGCTTTTTGAATGGCTCTCAAGCCAAAAACACCAACGTTCGCACCAACGTCAAAAACAACGTCATTATCATTGATAGAAATTCCATTTTGTAAGTAACCATCAACGTGATGGTCTAGCATTTTAGCTTCAGGTTTTCTTAAGCAAAAAACTGGGGTGCCGTCATTTAAGGTTGTTTTGGTCATCATAGAGTGACCTAAAATAATCAAATTTGATCACTTAAAATACACCTAGGCAAAGATTATCCTAGAAATGGATAACGATAATCTGTAGCCGGAACGAAGGTTTCCTTAATCGTTCTTGCCTGAACCCAACGTAATAAATTCATTGCTGCACCGGCTTTATCATTCGTTCCTGAACCTCTTGCTCCTCCAAAGGGCTGCTGTCCAACTACCGCACCTGTCGGTTTATCGTTAACATAAAAATTACCGGCAGCGTTTTCTAATTTCTTGGTTGCTAAATTGATAGCATATCTATCTTGAGAAATTATAGATCCAGTTAAAGCATACTCAGAAGTGTCATCTACAATGTCTAAGGTCTCCTCAAAATCATTTTCGGGATAAACATAGATCGTTAAAACAGGTCCAAAAATCTCTTCACACATTGTTTTGAATTTTGGATTAGATGCCACGACTACTGTTGGTTGAATAAAATATCCATTAGATTTATCATAATCTCCCCCAACTATAATTTCTGCATCATCATTTTCTTTGCAATAATCTATATACGCGGATATTTTATCAAAAGCTCTTTCGTCAATGACGGCATTAATATAATTGGAGGTATCCTCAGGGGTTCCCATCTTGAACGAATTAACCTGGTCAAGTACTATAGCTTTGACTTCAGGCCATAAGTTTGACGGTATATAAGCTCTTGATGCCGCTGAACATTTCTGCCCTTGAAATTCAAAAGAACCACGAGTAAGTGCCGTTGCTACTTCAGCAGGGATTGATGATTTGTGAACCATAACAAAATCTTTACCCCCTGTTTCTCCAACTATTCTTGGGTAGCTTCTATAAGTATCTAAATTACTAGCAATGTTTTTCCAAAGTGTTCTAAAAACACCCGTAGAACCAGTAAAATGAAGTCCAGAAAACATTTTATGTTTAAAAATAACCTCTCCAGCAGTAGGACCGTCTACAGTGACCATATTCACAACACCATCAGGCAAACCTGCAGCTTTGAACAGATCCATAATTACCTGAGCCGAATATACCTGAGAATCAGCAGGCTTCCATATAATAACATTTCCCATCATTGCTGGAGCAGCACATAAATTTGCCGCAATTGAAGTGAAATTAAAAGGAGTCAAGGCAAATACAAAACCTTCTAAGGGTCTATACTCTAATCTATTCCATAATCCAGGTTGAGAATCAGGTTGTTCCTTGTAAACTTGTGTCATATACTGAACATTGAATCTGAAAAAATCAATCATCTCACATGATGCATCTATTTCTGCTTGGAACACATTTTTTGATTGAGCGAGCATCGTTGCAGCATTCATTCTGTCTCTGAATGGTCCTGCAAGTAAATCTGCTGCTTTCAAAAAGATAGCGGCTCTTTGTTCCCAAGGCAGGTTTGCCCATGCTGATTTTGCCTCAAGTGCTTTTTCAATAGCCAATTCGACATGAGATGCGTCTCCGTAATTGAAATGACCCAACACTTTTTTATGATCATGTGGAGGCGTCATCGGTCTTTTATCCTCAGTTCGAATCTCTTCTTTTCCAATATACATAGGAACATCAATCTCTTTTTGATTGTACATTTCCTTGTATTTATTTATAAGTGAACTCTTTTCTGGTGAATTCGGAGCATAGGATTTTACCGGTTCATTGATTGCAACGGGTACTTTATAGAAAGCGTTTGACATGTCTTTTTTTTGTTGCAAAAGTAACGATTGTTAACTATCCTTGCAACTGCGCTAACTAATTATAAATGAAACACTTTCTCTTTTTCATTTTTATTTTCACCTTATATAATTGTGACTTGTATGGACAATCAGTGATTCAGTCATATAAAAAGGAGACTAATGTGATATCTAAATCTAAAATCGCACTAGAGCTTTGGGCATATTATTCCCGTTACCATGTAGATTCATTAAATAGTATTGGATTAGATCTTCTTGAAAGCCAACAAAAACCCATCGATCCTTTTTGTCAAGCCGTTGCATACAGGCTATTGGGGTGTTATGATGTTCGTTATGGCGAAATAAACAAAGGTCTCAAATTATTAGAATCATCAAAATCTATTTTTTTAAACTTAGGAGATGAAAAACTAATCTCTGAAGCATACAATGAAATAGGAATAGCTTACCTCCTACTTGGTGACCATGAAACCGCTCGTTTACATTTTGAACGCTCATTGTCACACGGAAGGAATTCAGAGACCAAAGAAATGGCATATATGGCAGAAATCAATCTTGCTAAAACCGAATTAAAAGCAGGGAAAATTGCTCTTTCCCAAATGTTGACTGAACATTACATTCGACAGGCCATTGATGATCAAAAACATGAATCTGTGGCAAATGCATACTCGTTTCTTGGTCAAATTGCATTAGATAAAAATCAAATGAAACGGGCCAAGTTTTGTTTTACAAAACAACTAGAGAATTCCATGTTATGTGATGCCCCTTTTATTAAAACAAGAGCGATTAATAATCAAGCAATATTGGCATTTATTGGATCCGAATACGAAAAATCAATAAAGCTATTTTTTGAAGTATTAGAACAACGCAAATTGCAAGGTTTTCAATTTTACACCTGTGAGGCCTACATGAACATAGCCAATTTCTATTTTGAAACGGCCAACATGGTTAAAGGGTCACAATACATTGATTCATGCATTTTCCTTGCAGAACGACATAACCTGTTATTAACACAAATTGAAGCTCTTGAATTAAATATTGAATATGAAAAAACTTCCGAATTAAGACAAAAACTTGCAGTATTAAAACAAAAAAGAAAACAGACTATAGATCGAAACAACAACAGACGAAAATCATTTAACGCAAAAAAGAATAAAACTGAAAGTTCAACTCATTATATTATGCTGAGCCTTTTAATCATTCCTATTCTATTGTGGTGGTTATACACCAAAGACTAACGAACGAGACTAAAGAATCCGTGCCCCACCCATTCTGAACCATCTAATCCTGTGGCCGAATATCTATAGAAATAAACTCCCTCCTTTGCATCTCTTCCACCTGGGGTTATTCCATCCCAGCCACCATTTAAATCATCAATTGTTGCCATAAGGTTACCCCATCGATTCACAATTAACAATTCAATAGACTGCATATTTTCTGTTGAAATCATAAAGGTCTCATTCGAACCGTCCGAATTTGGTGTAAATACATTTGGCACAAAAATTTGTGGCTCTACAGTTGTTGAAATAACAATCGAAATAGAATCATCACAAACTCCATTATCTGCAATCAACCATACCGTGTAACTTCCAAAATCTAAATAAGTACTGTTTTGAGCACTTTGATTATTAACAGTGTTAAATTCATCATTACCAAAATCCCATTGATAATTTGTGGCATTTTGACTCGTATTGGTGAAAATCACTTCTAATGGAACTCCGCCACTCTCTGGTGATGCAGATATTCCGGCTATCGGAACAGGCAAGCCAGTTACCATTATTGATGCAGTACCTATACAACCGTTTTCATCTGTACCTGTAACCGTATAAAGCAAGGTCTCTGAAACAGTGAAGGAAACACCGTCTACTACCCCATTGTCCCATGAATAAGTCCCGCCTGAACCAGCACCACTTCCTAAAAGCGTTACAATATCACCAATACATGCTATTAGAGGGTCTCCTGTTGATATAATTGGATTTTCCAATACCTCAATAGTGAGGTCAGTCACTAATGCACATTGATTAGCATCTGGAGTAAAGGTGTAGGTTGTCGTTTCAAGATTGTTAATTACAGGAGACCAGGTACCCGTAAAGCCCTCTAAGGATTCTGATGGCAGAGATACATCTATACCTGAACAAATTGGAGGAATCACGTCAAAAGTAGGGGTGCTTGGCGGTCCTACTTCTACAGAAACGAACTGCTCACTCGCACACTGCCCCGCATCTGGGGTAAAAGTATATTCGGTCGTTTGGGTATTGTCAATAGCAGGAGACCATGTCCCTGTATATCCTTCGTTCGAAATAATGGGTAATATAATGTCACCACCAACACAAATTGGAGGTATAGGCTCAAAAGTGGGAGAATCCAATGAATTCACCAATACATCCACCTCATCACTTGCAACACAGCCATTTCCAAAATCTATTGAGACCGTATAAATATTGTTTCCTGAAGGAGGAACAATTGTATCTCCTATTTCAGTAGCACCTGTTGACCACAATAAGTCTCCCATATAATATATTTCAAATACTAAGCTTCCTGAGTTATCGATGTAAGGTCCACTATCTGAAAAAGTGAAAGTTTGAGGTGCTCCACCACTAAAAAAGTAGTTATAAATATGGGCTGGATTATAAACAAATGGAACGGTTGATTGAGATGCCGCACTAGAGCCATTCCACTGCCAAAAAGTTCCAGGGACGGGAGGATTTACAGGATTGTTATTAAAAATAAATTGATAGTTGGCATCTCTTTCTTCTCCACTCATAGCCATGATGGTACCACTTACAATTACATAATAACTACCTACAGCATTCGTGTTGGAGGTCGTATAATTAAACGGAGCAGTAACATCCATCGTAAAGGTTTCGACTAATTGTCCTCCTGTAATATCCATAGCAAATAAAACGGCAGATTCCCCTTCACACAATGTGCTATCCAAAGCAGCAGCTGTAATTGAAGGAGCATCCGTAATCGTAATATCTATAGATGCTAATGTTGCACAAAGACCTACATCAGGTGTAAAGGTGCTAGTAAATACTCCTGTTGAGGTATTATCGACTGTATTTGGGTTCCATGTTCCTGTAAAACCCTCTAAAGAAGTTAAAGGTAAGTCATCAATATTCCCTGTTTGACAATACGGCCCCATAATTGCAAAAGTAGGTGTTTCAGGAGGGCCAACTGATACCTCCATGGTCTGTTCGTTTGAGCATTGACCGGCATCAGGAATAAAAGTATAAGGGGTCGTTTGGGTATTGTCAATAGTAGGGGACCAAGATCCAGTTATACCTTCATTAGAAACATTTGACAAGGAGAAATTATCTCCAACGCATATAGGTGGTTGTTGAACAAAAGTAGGTGTCTCCAACAGGTCTATCACAATCTCCATCGTTTGTATATCAGAACACTGACCAGCATCTGGAGTAAAAGTATATGTGGTTGTTTGTGTATTGTCTATCGATGGAGACCAATTACCAGTAACACCCTCAATTGAAATGGTATTCAAGTCAGATATGACAGTTCCTTCACAATATGGCCCAATTTGATTAAAACTGGGGTTTTGTAAAGCAGTAATAATAATCTCCATAGTCTGGTTGGTAGCGCATTGACCGGTATTTGGAACAAAGGCAAATGTCGATGGACCTATGATAGTTGTATTTATTCCTGGAGGGCCCCAAACCCCATCAATCCCCTCAAGAGAATTAGTGGTAAGTGCAGGTGGATTACTTCCCTCGCAATAAGGTCCTACTTGGTCAAAGGAAGGGGTAACTAAGGGGTCTATTGTAATTTCCATCGTCTGTGTATTCGAACATTGACCCAAATCTGGTGTAAAAGTATAGGTAGTAGTTTGTGTATTATCAATCGCCGGGGACCAGCTACCTGTTACTCCCTCATTGGAACTTGTACTTAAATTAGATATAACATCACCCTCACAATAAGGGCCCTGCTGGGTAAAGGTTGGGGTTACTAAGGGATCTATTGCAATCTCCATGGTCTGTGTATTCGAACACTGACCCACATCTGGTGCAAAGGTGTAGGTAACCGTTTGTGTATTATCAATCGCCGGTGACCAGCTCCCTGTTATACCTTCATTTGAAGTTGTATTTAAGTTAGGGATCGCATCACCCTCACAATATGGAC
>CAJQPH010000147.1 GCA_905480165.1 uncultured Flavobacteriales bacterium | reverse complement strand
CCATTTACATTTCTAGCCATTTCAAATTAATAATACTCTAAATCATTAAAGAAACTCTTTAATAAGAGGAATTATTCATTAATTCAGAATAAAAATCATCTATTAATCCTATACCCATTGAACATAATTTAGATTGCGCTTGTTTTAAATAAAAAAATCATGGGATTCTTCACAAGAAAAAGTAAAAAGGAAAAACTCAACGACCAGTATAAGAAAAAACTCGAGCAAGCCTACAAAATGTCAACCAGCAATCGAACAGAAAGTGATCGATTGACCGCTGAAGCCAATCAAATATTAGAAGAAATAAAAAAACTGGAAGAAGCAGAGGCTTAGTCCTCTTTCCAGTCGCCTCCTTTATTTTTTGTATACGGAATGACTCCATCCAATTTCTTCTCAACAGCATCAAGATATGAGATAATTTGGTTCAGCTTGCTTTTTAGTTCTTTGTATTGCTTCTCGGCAATATTCTTATTTGAGCGATGCGTATTGGTTACACCTGTGGTGTTTTGATATAGCTGATAGCCCACCATTCCCAATCTTCCTGAAATACTCGGTACAGTCTCAAAATCTCTAGATGAACGAGCATTGTCTCCCCACATCATTACTTCTAAATCTTTATATGTGACTTTCATGTTTCTGATAGACTCCATTAAATTGAGGTCCGTATTTGGATACCCTAGTAATGCCTTTTCAATAATGTCAACCTTCTCTTTGGTTTCTTTCATTACCTTTTCAGTTCCACTTACCTGTCGATTCAGTTCTGCCACTTCAGCTCTGAATGTTTTAAGCTCTTCAGGATTTTGGGCAATCAATGTTTGATTGTTCAAGCCCTTAATGGTAAACTTTTGTTTGTCTATTAGAAGGTCAGATTTTCCATCCTTTAAGTATACGACACTGACCATATATTCTCCTGGCGTCACAAGAAACCCACTTCCTCCGGAGCCGATTGGGTTGGTATTGTTGGTTCTTAAATTCCAGGTTTGTCTTACGATGCCTTTAGATGGAGCTGATTTCATTCTTCTGATTTCATTTCCTTCTCCATCAAATATTTGCCAGATCAGCTGGGCTTTTTCTTCCAAGTCTTCTGCCCGAATTTCCTCAAATGACGGATAAAATACAGCTTCCCCATTCTTTTCGAGCTCTTTTTCTTTTTTCTGACGCTTTGATTTTAGAGATTGATCAACCCCCTTCAAATAAAGACTAAAGGTAGCGCCATAAGACGGATTCTTTGCAGACCATAAACCATGTCCCTGCGAACCTGTACCCCTACTTCCCAAAGGAGTTGCTGGCACATACAATAGAGCATCCTTGATGTCAAATAAATGGGCTTTTTTGTCTAAGACTTCACTACCCATTGTTCTTAGCGGCGCATAATTATCCAAAACATAAAATCCTCGACCAAAAGTTCCGGCAACCAAATCATTTTCTCTTTGCTGAATGTCTAAGTCATAAACTGCAATCGTCGGTAAGCCACCAAGCTTTGTCCAGCTTTCCCCTTTATCAATGGAGAAAAAAGCTCCAAATTCAGTTCCTACGAAAAGTAAATCTGGATTTACATGATCTTGTTTAATACAGTAAACATTTCCTCTATCAGGAAGATTTGACGAAATAGACTCCCAAGATTTACCTTGATTCGTTGAACGAAGCAGGTATGGCGTAAAATCACCATCACGCTGGCTATTAAATGCCACAAACACTTCGTTTTTATCATGCAAGGACGCCGTAAGCATATTCACTTTTGTTCGTTCCGGAACTCCTTTTATCTTGTCGATTCTTGACCAAGACCTTCCATCGTCAGTCGTAACCTGAATCAGTCCATCATCTGTTCCAGCGTACAAAAGGCCCTGTTGTAATGGAGATTCGTCTAAAGCTACAATGTTTCCATAAATGGTCGTTGACTTGTTCTTCATAACGGCATCCATCGTCCAAACCTGTCCCATAACAGGAAGCTTGTTTCGATCTAATTGACGAGACAAATCAGGAGAAATCGTATTCCATTCATCTCCTCTATTTGTTGATTTAAATAACTTGTTCGCGGCAAAATAAATGGTGGATGCATCATGGCGTGAAACCAACAGTGGTGAATCCCAGTTCCATCTGTATGCCGCTTCACCATCTCCTGGCATAGGTTGAATGGGCACTTTCTCCCCTGAGGCTTTATCATAACGTACAATCCAACCATATTGAGCTTGAGCATAGGTGATATTTGGGTTTTCCCAGTCCGTCGCAGAATCAAAACCATCGCCGCCATTCGTGATGAACCAATCTGAATTGAGTATACCTGAAGCATTTAATGTAGCTGATGGTCCTCCCATTGAATTGTTGTCTTGAGTACCTCCATATATGTTATAAAAAGGCGCATCATTATCAGTTGCTACTTTATAAAATTGTATGATGGGAATATTGGCATAATAACGCCATTCTTTGGCGTGCGTGTATGTTTCATAAACACCGCCGTCACACCCGACGATCCAATGATTTGTGTTTGATGGATCTATCCAAATGCAATGGTTGTCCACATGTTTACCTTTCTCCCCTGTTCGTTTGAAATTTTTTCCTCCATCTTCTGAATGGTGTAAATAAGTATTCATTGAAAAAATCTTATCCACATCTAATGGGTCACAAAAAATTTCCTGATAATAATTTCCACTGGTTGAATAACTGCTTTGCTTGCTCCAATTTTCTCCTTTGTTGGTTGATTTATAAAAGCCATTTTTACCATATCTAGCCTCTGCGATGGCGTAAACCACATTCGGATCAACTGGAGAAACAGCCAAACCAATTCTCCCCATATAACCCGAAGGCAATCCTTTATTGATTTCTCTCCACGTTTCTCCACCATCAACAGATTTATAGAGGCCTGATTCTGGTCCTCCACTGATAAAAGTCCATTCTCTCCTTCTGCGCTGATGCGCAGAAGCATATAAAATATTGGGGTCAGAAGGATCCAAATGTACTTCTGCAACTCCAGTATGCTCCGAGATATCCAGTGTACGTTTCCAAGTCTCTCCTCCATCTGTAGATTTGTAAACACCTCTTTCTCCTCCTCCACTCCAAAGTGGACCGTAGGCTGCAACCCATATGGTGTTTTCATCATTAGGATGAATAACAATTCCTCCTATATGCTCACTGGTTTTTAAGCCCATATTCTTAAAAGATTTTCCACCATCAACAGATTTATACACGCCGTCTCCATAGGATACTGAACGCTGATTGTTATTTTCACCTGTTCCTACCCAAACCGTATTTTGATTTGAAGGAGCTATTTCAACACAGCCAATCGAATAAGAACTATATGAATCAAAAATCGGATTGAAAGTAATGCCATGATTTTCAGTTTTCCATAATCCTCCAGATGCTGTAGCGACATACCAAGTATCTGTATTAGAAGGATGTATGGCAAGGTCAGAAACTCTTCCAGATGTAAGAGCTGGCCCTACCAGTCTGAATTTCAAATTGGACACAGTACTTGCATCAATTGAATTCTTTTCCTGTGCACAAGCACTTAAGGCAACCGTAAAAAATAATAAGCTTAAAAATTTCATGTGATCATTTGATTTTGAGTAAAAATATATAAGATTGATGAATGATATCTAATGGATTGTGATTTTTTCCAAATACGTTTTTGAACCATCATTAACGTGGACAAGGTATACTCCAGGACTTACATTAAGTTCTACAACTTGTTTTTGTGAAGTAATGTTGGCATTCCATACGATCCGTCCATCAGGAGATAAGATCTTGATAAAAGGATCTTTTAATTCATGAGAAATGGTAAAGGAACCTTTGTTTGGATTTGGATATACTGAAAATGGCAAATCCAATTGATCAACACCACTAAGCTGGCCTGAAACATTGATGTTGTCCATAAAAAAGTTATTGCCCCAACCATTAATACCTACAAATCGAATGGCCACATTCTGACCAACATAAGGCAATAAATCAATAAAGTTGTTTACAGCCCAATCTGCACAGTCTTGAGGAAACCATTCATCATTTGTACTTGGAACAGTTATTAAATCATCTCCAAAAGCATAAAACAGGGTGTCATAAGTTTCCCAACAGTCAGTACTTGCATCTATTCTAAAACCATCTTCATAAGAACCTCCCCACTTTGTATAAGCATAATCAAACTCTAAATAAGCACTAACGGCATTAGTTAAATCAATTTTTGGTGTCATCAATTCTGCTTCATCACCTACTTGGCTTATCGAGAAATGATCAATCATTACACAATTTGTTGCATCACAATCTGGGCCGTTTTCTGTATAAAACGGGGACCATCCATATGAATTATTCGCATTGTACTGGGTCCAGAAATCCGTAATACCCAATTCAAAATCTTCAATCACATCAAGTGGAGCAAGCGTTTCTTCATACTCTATAAACATAGAATAAGATTGAGTGCTTGTACCAAAATCATCTGTTACTGTTAATGAAACATTATAAAATCCAGGTGCATCATATTGCACCATAGGATTCTGTTCATTTGAAGACGCTGGTATTCCACCTGTAAAAGTCCAAGACCAGGTTGGATTCATCGATGACAATACCGAATTATCGATATACTGAACCTGATTGTCCAAACACGATACCTTAAACTTATCTGCTGCTATCTGAGCGATTGGCTCCGAATCTTCATACAATTCCACCTCATAAACACTTCTATTCGTAGCATTTCTAAGAAGTCTGTCTTTGTATTTAATGACAAGCTTTGTTGACATTGAGCTTAAAGGAAGATTGTTATTAAACAAAGCCCACTCATTCATGGAATTATTACGATAATATACGGTCCTTCTTGTGCCAATATATACCCCCCCATCAGTTCCTTTCTGATGCTCGATATTCGTTATGACCTCTCCGTCAAGAGATGAACTAGAATAATTGACCCAATTGACTCCACCATCTGTTGATTTAAAAACCATTCGATTGTTAAGGTTTGTGTTTCCATACTGAGAGATTCTTGCTGCCCAAACCACATTTTCATCACTTGCACTTACAGCAATATCAAAGGGCACCCATTCCTGGCCATTTAAAAGGGATGTTGGTGGTGTTACGTCTGTCCATGACGCACCCCCATCTCCTGTTCTCCATATTTTTTTTGCTCCCCACCAACTTTCATAGGTAGCCAAATACATTACTTCTGGATTCGCTCGAGACAATTCAATGTTCATAACACGATGGTCGAACGCGTAAACCAAATCATAAGACATTCCATTGTCTTCAGTTTTTATGAGGTTTGTTCCACGTCCTAAATAAATGTATTTGTTGTTTCTTGGATCCCATTCCATAGTGGATGATTCTCCAAAAATATATGATGCATTTGGGAGTGAATCAAATTGAAAACCATTTATATTTACTGTTCGGTCTCCGGAAAGATAGCGCCCTTCGTAGTCGTCATAAGCAATTCGGTCGTCTCCGAAATTGACAAATCCACGAACACCATCTCCACCTCCCGTACAAATCCAGTCGTTGATATAGGTATCATTGTCTTTTAATAGAGTTCCGTTGTGATAACAGCCGCCAAGCATGACATCACTTTGTGGACTTGCTCCGAATCCCCAAAAATCCGTACCCTCAATTCCGACCATTGTTTTATCAATATGAGCTCCTCCATCCGTAGATTTGAAAATTCCACCATCACAAGCAATCCATAATTCTGTACCAAAAAAACGAATGTCATGAATGTCGGCATGTACATATTCGTCAAGAGCTGGTTCAGACCATTTAGCGGGACACACCCAAGTGACTCCTCCATCTTCAGAAACCCAGTGGTTGACTCCACCTAAGTGCAGTTTTAATGGGTTTACAGGGTCAACCGCAAGTCCAACATCATAATAATATTGTCCTCCATCGTCCTCGCCTTCCTTGTCCCATCCCATCATGTTTATGTTCGTTAGTGATGGAGGTCCAGCGGGTTGTGAACCACAGCACTGAAAGGTCCAAGACGCGCCCTCATCTGAAGATAAATAAATGCCATAGGTTCCACTTCCTCCATTGGCTGATCCCGTTGCATTCGCGTAAATTAAATTTGGATCTGCAGGCGTTACTGCAATTTCTACCCTTCTTTGATGATCTCCCGACTGTTGAGGACTTGGCCATCCATTTGTTTGAGCTGTAAACGTCAATCCTCCATCTATACTTTTATGAAACTCTGTATAATCCCCGACCACTTTTATCGTGTAAATCATATTAGAATTGGCAGGATTTATTTCTATCTCTTGAAACTCTCCAGACATAATTTCAGTCCAATTGCTACCACCATCTACAGTTCTGTAAAACCCATTATTTGAAGTCAAATAGATAACATTAGAATTATCTGGCGACATTACAATGTCTTTTACTCCATGAGATTGAGATTGAAATATGGCATCTCCAATAATTGACCAATTTACTCCTGAATCAATAGTTTTGTAGACACTGCCTCCACTTTCGAAAAAAGTGATATCCGGATTGCTATGGTCTATCTCAATGGCAAAAATTCCATTTAAGACCAAATCCCTTGTTGTCAAGCTCCAACTCAACCCTGCGTCAATAGACTTCCACATTCCAGCTGTTGCCGTACCTGCATACATAATATTGGGATTACTCAAGCAACGTTTCACCGTATAAACATGAGCGGCTCCTGGTGCATAGCTTCGGCTAGCTGCATCAATGTCAAAATCAAAAGGCCCGATACAAGACCATTCAGCGTTTTCATCCTTCATAGCTTTTAAGCTTCTTGATTTTTTCATATAAGCCTTTCCCGCATCAGAGTTCGCATCAAAAGAAACCTCTCGACTTATTGACCTGAGCCATCTTTTATAGTATTGAGTATGCTCATTTCTTATAAAATCGTGTGTTGAATAATAGACCTCATATTGATTTATGACCACTCCTGGATCTGGGTTTTCTTGATACATCGATTTAATCCATTCGGGTGAAGATGAATTTGTTTTATATTTCATTTCATTTTGAGAATGGTAAGAGAAAACAGATGTTAATAAGATAAAAATGTATAATGCGATTTTCATAGAAGCTATTATTTGAGGGTTAAAGATAAGTAAAACAATACGGAAGTCATTTTTCCTTGGAAATTGTTCTCAATGCTATGAAATAGCGTAACTTCGCGACATAATTGAACATGGATGCAAATATCAGAAGTTACTTATTTAGGAAATTTACGCACTGCTTGTAAACATTTAAAATCAGGTGATACTTTTATCACGGACGCCCCTACCGATAACAACGGAAAGGGTGAAGCATTTTCTCCTACGGATATTTTAGTAACATCACTGGCTTCTTGTGCAATAACCATTATCGGGATTTATTGTAATAAAAACAAAATCACTTTTGAGAATTGTGAAGCGAGCGTACAAAAATTAATGGGAAATAATCCAAGGAAGGTTGATCAGATTATTATTGAAATGAAGTTATCCGAAAATAATTGGGATGAGGCCACATTGAAAAAGGTTATTGAAGCCGCTCGAAGTTGCCCTGTTGAGCTTACTTTAAAAAATAATGTTCAAATTGAATATAAATTCACATAGATGGAAGAAAAAAGAGACAAATATCCAAGAAAGGAAAAAAAGGATGTCATCTTTGGATTACACCCTGTACTTGAGGCCATTAAGTCGGAACAGGAACTAAACAAAATATTAATTCAGAAAGGAATTGAAAAAGAACATTTTCGAGAACTGAAAGAAATTCTGGCCGGAAAAGATTACAACATTCAATATGTACCAATTCAGAAGTTGAACAAATTGACTTCTGGAAACCATCAAGGGGTAATTGCATTTGTAACGCCAATTGAATATCAAAATATTGAGACTCTTGTGGACCAATGGATGGAAAAAGAGCAAAAGGTGAATATTCTGATATTAGACAGAATAACAGATGTTAGAAATTTTGGAGCCATTGCAAGGTCAGCTGAGTGTCAGGGAGTGGATGCCATTCTGATACCTTCTAAAGGATCTGCTTTGGTATCGTCAGATGCTGTAAGAACTTCCTCTGGAGCATTGAGCAGGATCCCTGTATGTAAAACGGATGACCTTAAGAATACGTTGTTCTACATACAACAATCAGGTATAAGACTTATTGCTTGTACGGAAAAATCATCGTTGCCACTACAAGACATCAACTTAAGAGGTTCCGTAGGAATCATAATGGGCTCAGAGGAGAATGGAATTACATCTGATCTGATTAACTTGTCTGATGTCAGAGCTAAAATCCCCATGCATGGTGAGATTCAATCCTTAAATGTGAGTGTCGCTACAGGTATTATTCTTTACGAAAAAATGAGGCAAGAAAACACTTAAATCTATATACGGAGAAGCTTTGTAGCCAATAAGGGCAGCTCATTAAGGTTTTGAATAGTGAATTCATAATTCTCAGTAGAGCGTAAATGTGGGTCAAACAAAATGGCTTGTAAACCCGCTTTTAAGCCTCCTGAAACATCAGCAATATAATCATCTCCAATCATCATTGCATTTTCGGCTATGCAATTGGCCTGTTCTAATGCATAATTAAATATCGCAAGAGCCGGCTTATTTTTACCAACCGCCTCAGAGCATACAATAACATCAAAGTATTCCCTTAAGCCACAATTTTCTAGCTTGATATACTGAACCTCTTCAAAACCATTTGTGATGATGTGAAGATGATAGCCCATCTCCTTTAATTCTTCTAGAACTTCCTTTGCATTTGGGAATTGTCTGGTCTGACGGGGAGAAATTTCAACATACATCTCACCCATTTTTTTAGCCAATGACACATCATCTTTTCCGAATTGTTTTAAAGTCGCATTAAACCGCTCAAACCGCAAAATGTCTTTTTGTAAATTTCCTTTTCCATATTCCCCCCATAATCTTGAATTGTGTTTCTCATAAGCTCTATAAAAACGATCAAAAGAACCAAAAACAAGATTCAATTGATAATGAACAATGATCTGTTTTAAGGCCTCTTTTGAATTCTCATCAAAATCCCAAAGTGTTCTATCCAGATCAAAAAAAATATGTTTATTGGAAAATGACATAGGCTAAAAACGTGGTGAGACTTGCATTTATGAGCATTCCAAAGAAAACATATAAAAAGGTATAATTCAGTTTACCATAGAATTTGGCTACTACAATACTTCCGAGTGGAACAGATAAAAAAAACGGAGCCCAAAAGCAGATGGCATACATGCCAAATTTATGCTTACAAAAGATAATAAACTTGTTGACCCTTGTAAACTTGGGTTTAAACGGTATCTCCTTTCCTTCAAGAAGAAGTTGGTTGATCTTCCGTTTGCGCTTCTGGTTGGTTTTAAGCATAAAATAATCACTTGCAAAATAAAACACAGCAGAGCTTAATGTCCCTCCTAATACAATAGAAATATAGGTTTCTATAAATGAAATATTCAAGGCTGGACCAGGAAAAGCAGCAAACATAAATTTGAAAGTTGCTAGACCAAACAATGCGCTATATGCTCCCCAATTCATAAATTAAACTTTTACTCCATAAGCCAAATCACCTGCATCCCCCAAACCAGGAACAATATAGGATTCAGCGGTTAGCTCTGCATCGATAGCGCCCGTCCAAATCTCAACATCAGAAGGTAGGTTTTTTTGAACCAGCTCGATGGCTTGGGGCGTGGCTATAGAAACGATAACATATACTTTTTTGGGTTTACCAAATTTAAGTAATGCATTGTAAACATTTACCATAGACCGTCCCGTAGCCAACATAGGATCTGATATTACCCAAACACGATCATCAAGAATTGGAGCGGCCAAATACTCTACATGTATTTTAAATTCTTCCGGCGAAGTATGTTCTCGATATGCAGATACAAAAGCACTATCACTTCTATCAAACGTTCTTAATAAACCGTTATGCATAGCAAGTCCAGCTCTAAGTATTGTAATTAATACGGGTTCATCCGTAAGCTTGAATTCTGTTGACTTCCCTAATGGTGTATCTACCTCTATTTCGCGATAATTCATTTTTTTTGAAACTTCATATCCCAGAATTTCTGCTATTCTTTCCAGATTAGCACGAAAGCGTATGGGGTCACGCTGGATATTTACATCTCTAATTTCGGCCATATATTGACCTAGAATTGAAGCTTCTTCAGATAAGTTTCGAACCATTGTCTTTATTTTAAATAAAAGTAAGTAGAAAAAACATTAGGAATTGGTTTTCCTTTCATAAAAATGGGATTTTTATTTAATCAAAAATTTTAATTTAGTTACATGAATGGAAATAGTAATGGTCCTGACAAAAAAGTAATCATCTTAATCATTGTTGCAGCGTTGGGTTATTTTGTGGACATCTATGACATGGTACTTTTTGGAGTAGTTAAAAGTGAAAGTGTCAGTTCAATTATGAATGGTTATAGTGCTGAAGAACAATCCTCTACGGGTAAATTTTTGTATAATATGCAAATGTGGGGAATGTTAATTGGAGGTTTATTATGGGGTATTCTTGGAGATAAAAAAGGAAGGTTGAAAGTATTATTTGGCTCCATTCTTTTGTACTCCATAGCAAATCTTGCTAATGCATTTGTTACAGATATAACCAGTTATGCAATTGTTCGTGTTATTGCCGGAATCGGTTTAGCTGGGGAATTAGGAGCAGGTATTACCTTGGTTTCAGAACTCATGTCAAAAGAAAATAGGGGTTACGGGACGATGATTATAGTAACTTTTGGCGCCCTTGGCGGAGTTGTAGCTTACTACGTATATGAAAAAGGTGCCCTGATAGGGGATTTTATTTTTGAAACCTTTGGTTATCAATTTGAGAATTGGCAAGTAACATATATTGTGGGAGGATTACTAGGAATCATGCTGCTCTTGCTCAGGGTTGGAACGATTGAATCTTCATTTTTTAAAAAAATGTCTGAGAATAAAAATGTTTCTAAAGGCAATCTAAAACTTATTTTTTTAAACAAGGAGAATCTTACAAAGTACATTCATTGCATCATTATCGGAATTCCAATTTATTTTGTTGTAGGGCTTTTAATTATGAATTCACGCGATAATTTTGCACCCTTACTAGGTATTAACAATCTCGTTAACGGTAAAGCAATCATGTATACTTACATTGGTCTTTCCATTGGAGATTTAATCTCAGGATTACTGAGCCAACTTCTTAAAAGTAGAAAAAAAGTTATCGCAATTTATTTGACATTTACGCTTATACTCGTAATAAACTTTTTATTTTTTATGAATGGGATCTCTGCTGAAACGTACTACTTCGTATGTTTTCTATTGGGTGTATCTACAGGGTATTGGGCCTTGTTTGTTTCCATGGCAGCAGAACAGTTCGGTACAAACATTCGATCCACAACAGCCAATACCATTCCAAATTTTGTAAGAGGATCTGTCAATCTCATTATGCCTATTTTCGCATTTTTAATAGCGCTGAACTGCGGAGATGCTTGGTCCGCCTTAATAGTAGGATTGATTTTTATTTCCCTGGCGCTGTATAGCCTGAGTCGACTCCAAGAAACTTTTGGAAAGGATTTGAATTACTTCGAAGAAGAGTAAGGCCTTTTATTTTTTCTCAACAAATGCACGCACATTCAGGACCAATTCGCCAGGAGTTGTATTAGCAACTACCCTTACGGTTTTCTTTTGCTCTTTTAATTGATTCTCTTTTGGATGAAAAACAACCTCAATTTTATCACTTTTTCCAGGCATTATAGGTTTCTCAGGTTTTGAAGGTGTGGTACATCCACAGCTTGCCTTTACCGATTCAATGATGAGTGGATTATTTCCAGTATTGGTAACCGTAAAATAGGTTTTGTTGTCTGTATCAGCTTTGACATTACCGAAATCATGCTTCATCTTGTCAAATTTCATGGATGTTAATGGAGCTTTTTCAACATTTTTAATTACTGGGCCATCCAATATCTCCAGTAACTCTACCTCGAAAACCAAAGGCATATAGGGCTCAATTATACTTCCGGGCTGAGGGTTGGCACCATATGCCAATTCTTGAGGAATATAAAATTTATATTTTGCTCCTCCACTCATCAACTGAAGACCTTCGGTCCAACCTTTGATGACCTGATTCAATCCAAATTCAGCAGGCTGACCTCGATCAACAGAGCTGTCAAAGACTTCTCCACTGGGTGTCGTTCCGTGGTAATGAACCTTAACACGATCCATTGGGCCTGGTTTTGGTCCAAGCCCTTCTCTCAACACCTCGTATTGAAGTCCCGATGCTGTAACTTGAACTTGTGTGTTTTTCTTGTTATTCTCCAGAAACAGATTCCCTTTATTCAGAGATTGCTCATTCTCTTTTTCTTTCTTTTCTTTTTCTTTCTTTTCTTTTTCTACTTTACTTTCGAATTTTTCGTCCAAAGGCAAATCACTTGAACAAGAAAAAATTACAGATAAACAAAAGATTAATGTTATAGCCTTAAATATCCTCATAATTAGTATTTTATGTACTTATTTAGTATGCTAAAAAATAAGATTTTTTTTAATCATAAAAGTGCCCACGACTGGATTCGAACCAGCACACCTTACGGCACCACCCCCTCAAGATGGCGTGTCTACCAATTTCACCACGTGGGCATTTCGCTTGCAAATATAGCTTAATTTTCATTTTTTTTTACCCTATTGAATGACATTCATTGTTAAAAATTTCGATTAATTTTGTAACAACACTATTTAATGAGCGACTCAAACGTAAGTAAAATAACTTTTGCCGGAATACTGATAAGCACCGGAATTGTGTTTGGAGATATTGGGACTTCTCCCCTTTATGTTTTTCAAGCCATCACAGGTGGTGGTAAAAATATTAATGAAGCCTTTATCTTAGGGGGGCTATCATGTGTAATTTGGACCTTATTATTAATTGCCACATTCAAGTATATTTATTTCGCATTGAATGCGGACAACAGGGGAGAGGGAGGAATATTTGCCTTATTTGCCCTTTTAAAGGAAAGAAGATACCGTTGGATTATAATTCCAGCATTAATAGGGTGCTCTACCCTAATAGCCGATGGATTCATCACTCCCGCGATATCAATATCCTCTGCGGTCGAAGGCATCAATAACATTTATCCAGAGCTCCATGTGATTCCCATTATCGTAGGCATTGTCATTTTACTCTTTACCGTACAACAATTTGGAACAGTTGCTATAGGTAAGTTTTTCGGACCATTTATGGTAGTTTGGTTTTCTTTTTTGGGTTATTTAGGTGCCATTCAAATCATTGACAACCCCATCGTTTTAAAAGCACTCAATCCCTGGTACGCCGTCAATCTGGTAACAAATATTGATGGAGGATTTTGGATTTTGGGTTCAGTTTTTCTTTGTACTACTGGAGCCGAGGCTTTGTATTCAGATCTTGGTCATTGTGGAAAAGGGAATATACGTGTCAGCTGGGGATTCGTAGCATCTTTACTCGTAATGAATTACATGGGCCAAGCAGCATTATGTCTATCTCCTGGATTCGCATTATCTGGTAGTGAGACTGTTTTTTATTCAATGGTACCTAATGGTATGATGCCCTTTGCTATTGTGATTGCTACGGCAGCGACAATAATCGCTTCTCAAGCTTTAATTACGGGTGTTTTTACATTAATGAATGAAGCCATTAAGCTCAAACTATGGACCAACCTGAAAGTGAAATATCCAACCGACAATAAAGGTCAAATCTATATTCCCTTTATTAATTGGTTTTTGATGTTTGGATGCTTAATGGTCATTTTCATATTCAAGAAATCTAGTGCCATGGAGCACACTTATGGTCTTGCCATTACTATTGATATGGTAATGACTTCTATTCTCCTTGGTTTCTTATTAATGGTGAAATATCCAAAAGCCCGGGTGATTTATATGAGCATTTTCTCTCTTTTTATTTTAATCGAGGGTATTTTCTTATTATCGAATCTTGGGAAAATTGTTTCCGGAGGATGGTTTACTCTAATTCTCGCAACAACATTCTTTATCTTACTATACCTGTACAATCAGGCAAGAGTACTTCGAACTAGTATTACTGAATATGTTCCTATGAAACGAGTTGTAAAGCTTATTTCCGCGGTAAAAGCTGACCCCAAAATACCATTCGAAGCTACTAACCTTGTATTTCCAACAAGAAGTAACTCATCAAATAAGCTAGACACTACTGTTTTTCATTCGTTGTTTAAGAAAAAACCGCGAAAAGCAGATGTAATTTGGTTTTTACACCTTGACATTCAAAATGAACCATGGGGTGTACATTACTCCGTAAATGAAATCATTGATAAATCATGTTATTACGTGAGTCTTCAACTTGGATTCAAGGAAGAACATCAGTTTGAACATATGATGCGTAAAATTCAACGAAAAATGGTTTCTAAAAACGAATTAAGTGGGGATACCGTATTTGAATCTGTGCGGGGAACATTTGAAGAAGTTGACTTCAAATTTGTCGTTATTAATTCGAGAGTTTCTGCAGACAATGATCTAACTTGGTTCCAAAACATTTGCATTAAAGCATATCGATTTGTGAAAAGTACAGGTCTTAAACCTGCTGAAGATTTTGGGCTTGACAAAACCAATGTTTCAGTAGATTACATTCCTATTTCCGTCACCAAACAAGTGGATAAAGAAATGACGGAAGATTTTGAAGATTATTCAGTTACATAAAGCACATGAAAATACATGTTTTAAATACGGGGTTCTTTAAATTAGATGGGGGAGCCATGTTCGGCGTTGTTCCTAAAAGTCTTTGGTCAAGAACCAATCCAGCAGATGAAAACAATATGTGCTCATGGGCATTAAGAAGTCTTTTAATAGAAGATGGTGACCGCCTAATGCTTATTGACACAGGTATGGGGGATAAGCAATCTGACAAGTTCTTTTCTCATTATCATCTTCATGGGACTGACACTTTAGACAAGAATCTAAATAAGCTAGGTTTTTCTAAAGATGATATTACCGATGTATTTCTTACCCATTTACATTTTGATCATTGTGGTGGATCTGTAGTTTGGAATGAACAAAAAAATGCTTATCGCCCAAATTTCAAGAATGCCATCTATTGGAGTGCAGAAAACCATTGGGAATGGGCTGTAAATCCAAATGGAAGAGAAAAAGCTTCTTTTTTGAAAGAAAATATTTTACCCATTCAAGAAAGCGGTCAGTTGAAATTCATAAAAAATGAAGGCCAATTGACCAAAAATGTATTTAACAACATCGATGTTTTATTTGTTGACGGGCATACAGAA
>CAJQPH010000146.1 GCA_905480165.1 uncultured Flavobacteriales bacterium | reverse complement strand
TATGGTTTTTGATTCATAGGTCATGGCGCTAACCTGCAACATGAATTCGTCAGGCCAGTTTCCTTCTAATTTAAATCTTCCGTTTACATCCGTAAAGGTAGCAACCCCAAGCTCCTTTAGCTCTATTTTTGCTCCTGGGATAGACTCATTATTTAAACCGTCTTTTACAACGCCGGTCAGCTGTTGTGCGATGCACACATATCCTGTCATAAACAGGATAAAACAAGAAATTTTATACATTATTAATTTTAATTCGTTACGAAATGGTTTTGTTTAGCTGATTTAGCTTAATCGTAACGAACTTGGGGGACCCCGTAATTGAATATTTTGGGCAGAACCAACGGTCACAGCACCAAACTCCCATGAGGAGACAACATTGATGTAGCCATTTGGAACTTGAACAATTGCAAATTTTGGCGTATCCAATGAATGAAAAGAATAGGAACATAAATCACAGTCCGCTTCTTCAAAAGAAAGACCCTGATGTTCTTCTGAATCCGTGTCATGATCATGATGCTCATGCAAGGGTTCTATGCACTCATGTATCAAAGATCGTGGCACATGGATAGCAACCATGCCCAACAACAACAAATACAACAGTGACTTTTTCATCAATACAAAATTATGAAAAATAAAATATAGTTCAAGGTTAATCATGAATTGAAAACAATTTAAATTTAAAGATCCTCTCAACTTTTTTAAAATCAAATCATTAGACGCTGCGAACTACATGAATTCGAATCATTATTTGATGACTTTCAAAAAAACCATATCAAATAATGCTCAAAAAGGACGATTCCATTAACCAAAATTTATAAACAGCTTAATTATATTTATTTAAAGAATCATGGTATATTTATAGCCGGACAAATTATTAACTACAATTACAAATGAAAAGATTAACCCTCGTTTATCTATTCTTTATTTCTACGTACATATATTCTCAAGCTCCCTTTCAAATTGAATGGCAAAAATCTTTAGGTGGCTCCATGGGCGACTTCGCCTATAGTGTTGAACCTACAGCTGATGGTGGTTTTATTGTCGCAGGGAATTCACAATCCAACGATGGTGATGTTGCTGGAAACCATGGTCAAACTGATGTTTGGGTGGTCAAATTATATGCAGACGGACAAGTCTCATGGAAGAAGAGCTTTGGTGGCTCATCTTTTGATGGAGCAAACTCAATTAAACAAACTACAGATGGCGGATTCATCATCGCAGGATATACTGCATCTAACGATGATGATGTATCTGGAAATCATGGAGGCCGCGATTTTTGGGTTTTAAAATTGGATTCTTTTGGGAACGTGGCTTGGCAAAATGCATTAGGAGGAAACTCAACAGAAGTAGCCTACGCAATAGAACAAACCTCTGAAGGCGGCTATATTGTTATGGGATATACCGTTTCTCAAGCGGGAGATGTTATTGGTAATCACGGAGAAACAGACATCTGGGTGGTAAAACTTAATGAATCAGGAAATATTTCTTGGCAAAAGTGCTTAGGAGGCAGTTCAAACGAACAAGGATATGACATTAAACAAACAACAGATGGTGGATACATTATCGCAGGAAGCTCTCAATCTAACGACGGGGATTTGGAATCAAATTTAGGGTCCTCTGATTATTGGGTAGTTAAGCTTGACACTGACGGTAGTATTGCTTGGAAAGAATCCTATGGAGGAAGTGACAGAGATGTTGCTCACTGCATTAAACAAACCAACGATGGAGGCTTTCTTGTTTCCGGAATATCATCCTCTTCAGATGGAGATGTTACTGACGTTAGTGGTGGTCGAGATTATTGGATCATCAAGATTGATCCAACAGGAAACCTCATCTGGCAAAAGGCAATGGGTGGAGATGGAACCGACGTAGCTTATTCCGTAGATGAAACAGATGATGGAGGAGCTATTATTGGAGGTTTTTCTACTTCCACTAATGGAGATGTTTCTGGAAATCATGGAGATTCAGATTATTGGATTATTAAATTGGACAATTCAGGAAATTATATTTGGCAACAATCTATAGGAGGGTCTAATACTGATGAGCCTAACAGCATCAAACAAACTCCGGATGGAGGTTTTATTATTGCGGGATACTCTTATTCAGAAGACGGCGACCTCACTAGAAATCGAGGGTTTTCAGATTATTGGGTAGTAAAACTTGAAGAAGTAAGCACGGCTGGTAAGGTTTACTTTGATGCGAACGAAAACTGTCTTCAAAATTTGGATGAAAACGAGATTGAAGGAATCAATTTATTAATCAATCCTGGAAGTATTCTGGTTACAACAGACTATAATGGAGATTGGTGGGTCAAATCATTGCCTCAGGGCAGCTATACCATGACGGTAGACACTTCTACGTCATGGAAGAGCTCTTGTACAAATAATACAACCAAGTCCTTTACCATTTCTAATCCTACAGGTTTTACCATCGGGCCAGATTTTGGAATGATTAATGACTTTCCCTGCCTAGAACCCGATGTCTCTATCCACATGCCATTCATGCGACCTTGTTTTGAAGAGCAGATTATTTTTCTCTCTGTATCCAATGCCATCACTTCTCGGGGTTCTTTAATCGGAAACTATGTTGAGGTTGAATTAGATCCTTTTATCACCTTAGACAGTGCATCATTGTCATTTACCCCTCTTGGCAATGATTTTTATCGCTTTGATTTGGACGATGTGACACCAGGTTCTCAAGAAAGAATTGTAATGTATACAACCATAAGTTGTGATGTTAATTTAGGAGAAAACTTATGTATGGAGGCCAACTTAAAACCTGTTGAACCTTGCATGCTTGACAATATTCCTTCAGACCCTGTAGTTGCGGATCCTGAGGGAACAAGTGAGACCAACTTTCCTGTACCATGTACTTTGCCATGGGACAAATCGAGCCTGAGTGTAGACGGCTGGTGTCAAAATGATTCTGTCTTCTTTTCTGTAACCAATACAGGTGAATTTGGAAACGGAGATATGGATTGTTACTCACCTCTTTGGGTTACGAGAGATGGTATCGTAATTGTAACTGACTCAATCGCAATATTAGGTGGACAAACGGTAATCTATTCCTATCCAGGTAATGGACAACTATGGAAACTTATGGCAGAGCAGCACCCATTGCATCCGGGAAACTCTCACCCCAATGCTTCAGTTGAAAATTGCGGAGCACATAATAATAATCCTCCGGTAGACATCAATGATACGCATCTTGATGACGCTGATCCTGTAATCGACACCTATTGCGGAATGGTCACAGGAAGCTATGACCCCAATGATAAAACAGGGTATCCGTATGGTGAGACAGATCAATTTTATATACCCAAAAATCAGCAGATACAATACGTTATACGTTTTCAAAACACAGGAACAGACACTGCCTTTACCGTTGTCGTGCGTGACACCCTAGATTTGGACCTAGATATTTTCTCTGTGGTTTCCGGTGTTTCAAGTCACTCCTATGAATTTAAAATGTATGGACCAAGGGTTCTTGAATGGACATTTAATGATATTTATTTACCTGACAGTGCCGCGAATCAGATTGGCAGCAATGGGTTTTTAACCTATCATGTGGAGCAAGTGCGGGATTTGGAACCGGGCGTTGAAATCACAAATGATGCAGATATTTATTTTGACAAAAACCTACCCATTACAACCAATACAACCATTCACAGAATATTTGAAGGCTTTTTGGGCATGCTTGGAATCGAAAACTTGGAAATTGAAGGTAAAGATTTAATGGTTTACCCCAACCCTACTTCTCAAATGATTACCATACAAAGCGAAGACCCTATTTTTAATGACTTCCAAATCTATGACCAATTGGGACGATCGGTTTATCGTGGTGCGCTCAGCGGATTTTCAACTGAAGTGTCTTTGCAACATTTGTCTAAAGGCAGTTATATCATTCAAGTAACCGGAACTTACAAACCAACAAAGCTCGTTAAGGACTAACTCGATCATTTAACTTCTTTTCAAATTTGTGCTTATGCCCTAAAACTGCTATTTTAGAGCCAATTCAATCTTTATGAAACACCTTTTGTTAGGACTTATTCTTATTATCAGCTTTGCCCTGAGCGCTCAAGTTCAATTGACGAGAGATGTAATGTCAAGTGCTGGACAGTCAGTTTCAGGAACAAATATTCAGATGAGCTACACCATTGGTGAGCCATTTACCGCTACAATTCAAAACAATTCAATCCATACCCTAGGGTTTCAGCAACCCGATACCAAACCAGCCACTGAGCTGCCTTTTGCCATTCCTGGAGGACTTTCACCCAACGGA
>CAJQPH010000145.1 GCA_905480165.1 uncultured Flavobacteriales bacterium | reverse complement strand
TTAATAGAATAAGTAATTGCTCTACTTTCTGGTATTGCGAATATGTCCACTGTAATTTCTACTGAAGTAATGCCGCGTTCCATCACCATACATATACAAGTAATTGACATCGCTAGGGTTTAATGAAGCCTCGAGAACCCTAGCATTTACAAGGCAGATTGGTCCAGGAGGAAGTCCTTTCATTTTGTATGTGTTATATGCACAATCAATATCTCTGTGTTCATATAGTAACCTTGTTACACCTTTTAGGCTATCCTCTTCCCAACAATATACAAATGTGGGATCCGATTGTAATTTCATGTTGATTTCCATACGATTTAGATACAATTTGGATATGTCACTCCATTCGTCCTCTTTCCTAGATTGCTCCATGTATACCATACTGGCAAGAGTATATAATTCAGAAGGCGATGACAGATTAATTTCACTAAGCTTCTCCATTCGTTCTGGTGTCCAAAACTTTTTAAATTCTTTGGCCATTTTTTCTACAAATTGCTTTTCATCAGTATCATAAAACACATTGTAAGTATTTGGAATAAACATCGCAGGAAATTGTTCTTTTGAAAATCCGTATTTACTGTAGGTTGACGGGTTATTTAAGTATGACGAAAGTGTAGAACTGTCTACAAGGATCGTTTCAGAAACCTTTTTTGATAGCTGATCAAGCTGATACATTCCCTTACAATTATTAAATGTAATGGCAACCTCTACCTCTGCATTTCCATTTCCCTTTGAATTTTTTGTAAATCCATTGAGCAGGTCTTTAATTTTAGTGGCAGGCGATATTATATATTTTCCCAATGCTATTTTATTTTTATCCAAACCCTTGTAAAGACCAATTTCTACAAATCCTTCCTCATCATCAATGATTTTCTCATCACTTAGTTTAGCGGCAAGCTGTTTCAAAGTAGACTTCTTATCAATTAGAAAAACCCTTTCCTTCTTATTAATGGTAAACGATTCACTGGCAAAATACAATTTGATTTTTGGCAACAAAATAATTGCCAATAACATGAATGCAGACACTACTGCAATTAAAATTTTTATTTTGTTTCTTTTCATAATCTATCAAAATTCTATTTTGTAAATATTCATTGTCTTATCTGACATGACTACATTCGATTCTTCAATTTCATAACCTAGTTTTTCAAAAAGAATGTTACTGGCCATATTATCAATCTCAACGAAAGACCTCAAGCAATATACACCTATAACATTTGCCGCGTACTCCTTAATTTCATTCAGTGCAGCACTACCAAATCCCTTTTTTCTATTCAACTCATCAATTATCGCAATTCCAACTTCCGCTGTTTCGGTAATGAAATCAATATTATATAGATCCACTAAACCAATAGGAATATTGGAATGCTTATTACAAACAATAAAACGCACCTGGCCTGAATCAAATACATTACGTTGTTCTTTTATGATGGCTTCAATTAATTCAATAGTTAAAGGGGCGTCTCTTTCTGTAAACCTTCCTATTTCTTTATCTGTCTCCCAATCAAATATCAGAGCTGAATCTCTCAACTCTACAAGTCGTAAACAAATTAAATCCTCATTATGCATGTAATAGACTCAATCGTTTTTCAATATCTTCAGGACCATAACTCAAAATACCTAACTCTGATTCCGTTACATTAAAACCATGATATTCATTTATCATATTACCGTCACTCAAATGGGATAATAAATCAGATAGTTTTAAAACATTTTCAGAAATATTCAATACCTCCTTGATCGGAGCCAAGCAAGATTTCTGTACTGAACATGCGCGTTCATATGAGCTAAATATTCTACGCACCTCATCCAACTCAATACTAAATCTTAAGTTTAATACGACACTCTTAATGTTCTTTTTTTCAACTATTTGAATCAATTTATTTACAGGCAACTCATCTCTTCCATTGCTTTTTAAACTAAAAAACATATTCCCAACAGAAAGACCAACATGAGGAGGTATTTTATCAATATGAAAAACCCAAATAGATAAATCTTCAAGCGCATAATAATTCGCAATTGGCGTTAAATGCCCGAATGTGAAATCAAATCTCGATTTGTCCATGAAAAATTTGTTTAGCCGGGCCAATTAAATGCACATTAGAAAATTCACCATTACTCATTTTGTCAAATGAAACTTTTAATATTCCTCCCTTTGTTTGGATTTCAATCATATTCACATCTGAATTACAATGGGTAGAATGTATCAATGCGCAAGCAGTAGCTCCTGTACCACAAGAAAGAGTTTCATTCTCTACTCCTCTTTCATATGTTCTCATCTCAATACGTTTTGAATCTATTCCATAAATGAAATTCACATTCACCCCTTCATTTTTGTATTCATCTGAATACCTGATTTTCCTACCATAATCTATAATTAAATCTAAATTTCCTTTATCCTCAACATAACTTGCAAAGTGCGGAGATCCAGTCTCTAAAAAATATGAAACATTGCTGAACTCTTGATTGTTATCTGAATTAATTGTTTCGATTGAACCGATATTGCTCATTTCCACCTTAACCTCATCCTCACAAACATATGCCTTATGAACTCCATCGAAAGCTTCAAAAACGCAAGGATTATCATTAATAATTCCTAATGAAAATGCGAAGTGAACAGCACATCGTGCTCCATTACCACAAAAACTTTGAGAACCATCAGGATTAAAAAACACCATTTTAAAATGATGCCCAATAGATTTTTTTATCAATATAATGCCGTCTGACCCTATTCCAAACTTCCTACTACAAAAACGCTGAATCTGATTGACATCAAGCTGTATTTTTTCTGTATCAAAGGAATTAATTATGATAAAATCATTTCCAGTACCTTGATACTTATAAAAGGGAATCGTCATAGTTTACAAATGTATTGATTATTGATTTCATTTTTAACAATTTTAGCTTAACAATCTTTAACATAGGAGATGTACCAAAATATAGGTCTTAGGTGTTAAACTTGTGTAACTAATAAATCATTTCATGAAGAACTCAATCTTATTCAAAACACTCATTATTGGAATCATCGGTGGTTCATTGCCATTAATTATATTTTTGGCTACACTCAAAAAACCTGCAGAGAATTCAAACAATACTGGTTATAATTCAGAATATTTAATCGATGGTAATCGAAGAGTACCTGTAAAAAACGCAAACTTTTCAGGATTGAATTCTATTGATTTTAGAGAAGCATCAAAGAATTCTATCAATTCTGTGGTTCATGTCACGACAAAAGTAGTCCACACCTCTTTTCAGAGAGATATTTTTCAAGAGTTCTTCTACGGCCCAGGGGCTGGTGGTAAAGAATTCAAACAATTTGGATCAGGTGCGGGTTCAGGAGTATTTATTTCATCGAAAGGTTATATTGTAACGAACAATCATGTGATTGAAAATGCCAGTGAAATACAAGTTGTTCTTAATGACAATTCTAAATATGATGCTACAATTGTGGGAACAGATCCCTCCACTGATATTGCTGTTATAAAGATTGAAGGAGAAAACTTTCCATCTATTCCATTGGGGAATAGCGACGATTTAGAGATCGGTGAATGGGTCCTTGCTGTTGGAAACCCATTTAATTTGACTTCAACCGTGACCGCTGGGATTGTATCGGCAAAAGCAAGAAATATCAATCTCTTAAACGGAAATGCAGATAAAAATATTTTTCCTATTGAATCATTTATTCAAACAGATGCTGCTGTCAATCCTGGAAATAGTGGAGGGGCGCTTGTAAACTCAAGTGGTGAACTGGTTGGAATAAACACTGCCATTGCATCTCAAACAGGAAGCTATTCGGGTTATTCGTTCGCAGTTCCCGTAAATCTAGTTCAAAAAGTAATGAGAGATTTAATTGACTATGGCATTGTTCAAAGAGGATATTTGGGAGTTCAGATTGCAGACATTACTCAAGAAATACAAACCGAAAGAAGTCTTCCCAACCTAAAGGGGGTATATGTAGCCGGTGTTGTTGAAGATGGAAGTGCTGAAAAAGCTGGCCTTAAAGAAGGAGATGTTATACTTCGGGTCGGGACTAAAGAAATCAATTCATCTGCAGCTCTACAAGAAGAAATCGGGAAAATGAGACCCGGCGATAAAGTAGCTATAACCATAAGAAGCTCCAAAGGTGCTGAGCAGACAAAAGAGGTTGTCCTAAGAAATAAAGAAGGACAGACTGATTTAATAACGAAGGAAGAAATTAAGAAAAATTATGCCTTGGGAGCAACATTTGAAAATTTAACCGAAAAAGAAAAAAAATCTTTAAATATTGATCATGGTATAAAAATTAAAACCATTACAGCAGGCAAATTGAAATCTCTTGGATTAAAGGAAGGGGTTATTATTTCGAAAATTAATAATGAACCTGTAAAAACCATAGAGCAATTGACCTCAAAACTCAATGATTCAAATAGAGGAATACTTTTAGAAATAATGAGTTCAAGTGGAAGAAAAGATTATGTGGGATTTGGATTATAAAAACACTTTTTAAAGGCACGATTTTTGACAGCCACCAGAGACTGATTTTATTCACAAAAAAAACATTTAAAATTTTTCTATTTACTTTTTTTGATGTTACTTTGTTCTTCCATTTGGAACGCGAATTACTCATTTAAATCACCGATAAAACCATATGAGACAGTTAAAAATAACTAAATCCATAACAAATCGTGAAAGTCAATCCTTAGACAAATATTTGCAAGATATAGGTAGAGA
>CAJQPH010000144.1 GCA_905480165.1 uncultured Flavobacteriales bacterium | reverse complement strand
ATGATTTGGCATCAGCCATATCGTTATAGTCAGGGAAAATTCGTTGAGCTGCTATGTATGATAAAGCTAAAACAGACCCCCACTCGTTCATTGCATCGTGCTTGTATAATGTCGCTAATGTTTTGTGTAAAGATGTTGCAGAAACATCCATGGTTTGACTATAAAAACGATAATCGTTTTCAGTATAATGTTTCTTTTTTCTGACATTTGGAGACATGCCAATGGAATGCAATACAAAATCAATCTTACCTCCTAATATTTCCATAGATTGAGTCACCAAATTGTCTAGTTCCTCAACGTTAGTTGCATCTGCAGGGATGATTTGACTACCCGTTTCTTCAGCGAGCTTATTGATTTCGCCCATTCTCATCGCAATAGGGGCATTGGTTAATACAAAAGTTGCACCCTCTTCATGAGCTCGTTGAGCAACCTTCCAAGCAATAGACTGGTTGTTTAATGCGCCGAAAATAATACCTCTTTTCCCTTTTAATAAATTGTTAGCCATTCCTAATATTTTGAACAAAATTAATAAAACTTGTTCGTCTAAACCCCAATAATGTGAAATACATGAACATGTTATTGTGAATTACAACAATAGGAGTATAATGATTGATTATTGGAGCTTTTTTAGATACTTCACATCAATGTAAAAGGTTCCGAAGGGAACAAAAGAGGCGATAAAAAATAGGATGCCTCTGGGCCAGCTCCATATTTTTCGAAGAGTTAACACAAGAAGCCAAAAACAAAACAAAATAAAGACCACCCCATGAAGCATACCTACTACATAATTCGGTTCTGGTATTTCATAGATATATTTTAGAGGCATGGTAATCGCAAAAGATATATAGGAAACGCCTTCAATTAAGGCGATCCAGCGAAATTGTTTTAGGGTCATTTTTCCGTTCATTCAAATTGTTTTTCTAATTTTTGTAGATCTCTCATTTGGTCTCTGTATCCTGCAGCTTCTATAAATTCAAGATTTTTCGCCGATTTCTCCATGAGCTTTCGTATACGTTTGATTTCTTTTTCAAGCGCTTTAGAATTATTGAATTCTGTTGCAACAGGGGCTTGCTCAATGGCTGCTATTCTTTCTGCTTTTTGAGTTGAAGATTCACCATCAGCAACCTTGGTGGATTCAAGAATAATGTCTTTTGATTTTTTCAGAGCAGTAGGTATAAGCTTATGTTCTTTATTGTAATCCATTTGAAGTTTTCGTCTTCTTTCCGTTTCGTCAATGGTTCGCTTCATGGATTTTGTAATTTTATCTGCAAACATGATAACATATCCATTTACGTTTCGGGCTGCACGGCCCACTGTTTGAACCAGTGAACGTTCGTTTCTAAGAAAACCCTCTTTATCGGCATCTATGATGGCCACAAATGAAACTTCAGGTAAATCAAGTCCTTCTCTTAAAAGGTTTACGCCAATCAATACATCAAATTGCCCCAGTCGCAGCTGTCGCAATATTTCAACCCGTTCTATGGTATCAATTTCACTGTGTATGTAACGGCATAATATCCCCATTTTATCCAGGTACTTTTGTAATTCCTCTGCCATTCTTTTGGTCAGTGTGGTTACGAGTGTTCGCTCCTTAAGTTTTATCCTATTTTGTATTTCCGAAATTAATGTGTCAATTTGATTGAGGCTTGGTTTCACCTCTATTACGGGGTCCAATAAACCTGTTGGTCGAATAACCTGTTCAATCAATAGTCCTTGTGATTTTTCCATTTCGTAATCTGCTGGAGTAGCAGATACATAAATGCATTGTTGAAACATGTTTTCAAATTCTTCAAACTTCAGTGGTCGATTGTCAATGGCAGCTTGAAGTCTAAATCCATAGTCAACAAGGTTCGTTTTTCTTGCTCGGTCACCACCGTACATGCCTTTTACTTGAGGCAATGAGACATGGCTTTCATCAATGACCATTAAATAGTCCTCCGGGAAATAATCAAGTAAGCAGAATGGTCGTTGCCCCGGAAGTCTGCGATCAAAGTATCTAGAATAATTTTCAATTCCAGAGCAATAGCCAAGTTCTTTAATCATTTCAAGGTCGTATTCGACTCTGTCTTTAAGTCGCTGGGCTTCTTCGGCTTTCCCGTCTTTTTGAAATTCTTCTATTTGAATCAACAGGTCATCTTGAATTTCAATAATGGCTTGGTGTGTGTTCTCCGGACTTGAAACAAATAAATTTGCTGGATAAATCAATATGTCTTCAAGATTGTCAATGGTTTTACCTGTTTCAGGATCAATTGTTGAAATGTTTTCTATTTCGTCGCCCCAAAATTCAAATCTGATCGCATAATCGGTGTAAGCCAGATAAAGATCAATGGTGTCTCCTCTCACTCTAAAATTGCCTCTCTCAAATGCTTCATCAGATCTTGAATATAGATTTCCCACAAATTTCAAGAGCAGTTTATTTCGGGAGATATTTTCTCCTTTTTTAAGGGTAATAATGCTCTTTTTAAATTCTGAAGGGTTTCCAATTCCATAAATACAAGAAACCGATGCAACAATGATAACATCTCTCCGTCCTGATAACAATGCCGATGTAGCTGATAATCTGAGCTTCTCTATTTCGTCATTGATTTGAAGATCTTTTTCAATATAAGTATTGGTTACCGGGAGATAAGCTTCTGGTTGATAATAGTCGTAATAAGAAACGAAATACTCGACTTTATTGTTGGGAAAAAATTGTTTAAACTCACCATATAGCTGAGCCGCCAAGGTCTTGTTATGAGACAGTATAAGGGTTGGTTTATTTACTTTTTGAATAACATTTGCTACGCTAAACGTTTTTCCACTTCCTGTAACACCCAAAAGCGTCTGATGGTTAATTCCTGATTCAACTCCATCAATAAGTTGGGCTATTGCCTGAGGTTGATCTCCAGTTGGTTTGTAATCAGAAACGAGTTTAAACTCCATAAGCTATAAAATTAAATAAACAATGGAATCATTTGTTCAAAAAAAAACGCCCTGAGGCGTTTTTATTAATTTTTGCAAACCAATATTTTTTTCTTCTTTAGTTTTTTTACTTCAAAGGCCTTACTATAACTCAAGATAAAGTGGATAGATGATGGGCTTGGTAAAGAATTTGTGTTAATTGGCTTACTTTCAGTAGAGTATTTATGCATCATACGCAATTATGTTTTTTTATAAAACGAATGATTCTTCAATTTATTTTAAGCGCTACTTTTTTTTAATTTTTTAACTTTGCAAAATCAAATCAATTATGGAATGAGTCATAATATAAAATCGGGTGTAGCAACAGGGAGTGATATTCAAGAAATATTTGCCTACGCCAAAGAAAAAGGTTTCGCATTGCCTGCAGTAAATGTTTCTTCAACAAGCACGGTAAATGGAGTAATGGAAACTGCTGCAAAGTTAAATGCACCAGTAATTATCCAATTTTCTATTGGAGGCTCGCAGTTTTTTGCAGGAAAGTCTCTTGATAATTCAAATCATCAAGCGGCAATACTTGGGGCTTCTTCGGGTGCGCGTCATGTACACAGGTTGGCAGAGGCTTACGGAGCATCTGTTATTCTTCATACAGATCATTGTCATAAGCCAAAGTTGCCTTGGATTGATGGACTTTTGGATGAGGGTGAAAAGTATTATGAAATTCATGGAGTTCCATTGTACAGTTCTCACATGATTGATTTGTCAGAAGAGCCAATTACTGAAAACATCGAGTTATGTAAAAAGTATCTGGAGCGCATGAGTAAAATCGGAATGACTCTTGAAATAGAACTTGGTATAACGGGAGGGGAAGAAGATGGTGTAGATAATTCGGATGTAGATATCTCCAAGCTATATACCCAACCTGAAGAGGTCGCATATGCATATGAAGAGCTTATGAAAGTATCACCGAACTTTACCATAGCAGCTGCTTTTGGAAATGTTCATGGTGTTTACAAGCCGGGAAATGTAAAGTTGACTCCAAAAATCTTGAGAGATTCTCAAGAATATGTTCAACAAAAATTTAATACTGGAAAAAACCCAGTAGATTTTGTTTTTCACGGTGGTTCTGGTTCCAGTCTTGATGAAATTAGAGAAGCCATTGGTTATGGTGTAATCAAAATGAATATTGATACAGATCTGCAGTATGCTTTTACCGAGGGAGCGCGAGATTATATTCTCTCAAAACAAGAATACTTGAAAAGTCAAATTGGAAACCCTGAAGGAGATGAGTTGCCAAATAAAAAATATTATGATCCGAGAAAATGGATGAGAGAAGGAGAAAATACTTTTATAAAAAGACTCGAAAAGTCATTTTCAGATTTAAATAATCTCCACACCTTATAAATCTTTATTAATTTTAAACAAAGAAATTAAATGAGTTGGTTCAAAAGAAATAAAGAAGGAATTACTACCACTACAAGTGAGAAGAAAGAAGTTCCAGAGGGTTTGTGGTCAAGATGTTCAAATTGTAAAACAATTTTCACCAAAGGAGACTTAGAGAAATTGAACTATGTCTGTAATAGATGTTCTCATCATGAACGTATTGGTTCCGAGGAGTATTTTTCAATCATTTTTGATGACGGAAAATATACAGAACTTAATCCAAATATAACTTCTGGTGATCCATTGTCATTTGAGGATACAAAAAAGTATACAGATAGGGTAAAAACAACCCAGAAGAACACAGGATTATCGGATGCTGTTAGAACTGCAAAAGGGAAGTTGAATAAAAAAGACTTTATAGTGGCTGCAATGGATTTTAAATTCATCGGTGGGTCAATGGGGTCTGTTATGGGGGAAAAAATTGCCCGAGCTATTGATGAAGCCTTGAAGCTCAAATGTCCGATCATGATTATTTCTAAATCTGGTGGAGCAAGGATGATGGAAGCCGGTTTTTCATTGATGCAAATGGCTAAAATCTCCGGAAAATTAGGTCAGCTTGCGGATGCACAACTGCCATACATTTCTTACCTGACTGATCCAACAACGGGAGGTGTTACCGCTTCTTTCGCCATGTTAGGTGATGTGAATATTGCCGAACCCGGTGCTTTGATTGCTTTTGCTGGTCCTCGAGTGGTAAAAGAAACCATCGGACGGGATTTACCAGAAGGGTTTCAAACGTCAGAGTTTTTGCTGGAGCACGGCTTCTTAGATTTTATTGTGGAAAGGACAGATATTAGGGATAAGTTATC
>CAJQPH010000143.1 GCA_905480165.1 uncultured Flavobacteriales bacterium | reverse complement strand
TCATCGTGACTATTTATACAATAACCCAGGAAATCCCTATTGTCAAATGGTTGTGCGTCCTAAATACGAAAAGTTCAGGGAAGCATTTTTGGTGAATTTAAAATAACTTCAAGCTTCCGGGGAAAGTCGAAGAACGATTCCATCAATAGCATCCTCAAGTTGTATTTGGCAACCTAGTCGACTATTGTTTTTAACGAAAAAAGCTTGATCAAGCATATCCAATTCAGAGTCACTCTGTTCATTTAGAGTTGTTTCCGATTCTAAATAACATTGACAAGTGGCACACATTGCCATTCCTCCGCATTCTCCTATTACAGGGAGCTCATATGATTTGCAAAGCTCCATAATATTCATGTTCATGTCTGTAGGACCAATCAGCTCATGTTTTTTGCCTTCTCGATCGATTATTGTCACTGTAATATCACTCATAAAACTTAATTTGAAATATTGACTATATTATTTCCATTATAATTGGTTGCGTATTGCACTAGACCATATTGAGAACCACCTATAGGGCTGCCATCATATAATGAGAACGTGGCATCGTTGCAAGTATCTTTTAAGATTAAAAAATTATCAGGGTCAGGAAATAAAGGTGAAGGACATGTTGCACTAGCATCAGCGGGAGAGTGTCTGTCAAAAGCGATGAATTCATCAATAGATCTCCTATAGACAATAATGCCTCGAGAGCCTCCATTAACATAAGCCCATCCACCAACGCCGGCAAGTGAAAAATAACTAGGTAAATTTAAATCAATTGATATATTGAAAGGAACGTAGGGTACAGGATGGGTTTGTTGGTTTCCACAAGATCCGCTAGCCAGAAATAATGAGATTATCAATAAGATTTGTATTTTCATTTTTCAAAGATACCCAATATTGAGGAGATTTATTGCCATATTCATTTGTATTTTACTGATAATTATTATCGTTCAATGTATGCCGGGACCACCTGTAACTGCCCGAAACAGTAAGGTTTTGTCTCGAAAAGTAATTCGTCAAGAACGTAAGGTGAAAAGGGATAAAAAGAAATATTTAGAAAAAAAATTTAAGCGTCATCGAAAATTTCAAAGCACTGAAAACAAGCGATTAATGAGAAAGTCGTCTCGAAAAATGAAGAAAGAAAGAAGAAAGAATTATCGGGCTTCTGATATGAGAAAGGATGAGCCTTTTGTTCTTGAAGAATAATTCGGTGAGCGAATAATTGCTTTTATTTACTCGAATGGATAACTTTTTATGAATGTGAATAAAATAGATTTTAAAAAAAAAGGCTTCCCGAGGGAAGCCTTTCTCAATAATAATTAAGGAATTATTTTTTTACAAAAATAACAGGTAAGTGTCCATCAACATTGAAGTAATAAACTCCAGTTTCGAATGACGCTATACTAATGCTAGCATTTCCGTTATTAATATTTCCTGCATCAACGATTTGACCTAGTGCGTTCACAATAGTATATGATGTTACTTTAAGATCAGTATCGAAGTGTACATTTACTTCCTCAGTTGCTGGATTAGGGAATAATTCTAAATGAGCATCTTGAAGATTCTTCAACGTATTGTTCTGATTAGTCGTCATTGCTGATGTTTGAGGTTGCTGAGGTCCACAAGAGTTAACTTCATCACAAGAACCTAGTAAGTCACCATGGTCTAAGTGAGCTTGAACAGCATCAGCTGCTACACACAAAGTATGTGTACTTCCATTTCCAGTTCTGTGACAAATCTCAACTTTTTCATTTCCACTGTTACCAGCATAACAAACTACATCAATTACACAAACTTGAACGTCATCAGATGCAGTACATCCATTGGCGTCAGTTACATTCATAACATAATTTGTAGAAGTACTTGGGCATACAGTCAATGACGTATATTCAGCTCCTTCAATTGTTACACTTCCAAGAGCAGCAGCATCTGCTGGATTAGCGTTTAGTCCGTTTATTACAAAACCACACTGAACGATTAATCCTGGAGCAAGACTTGCACCATCAACAGTTATACTGAAATCTCCACTTAAAGGTAGGTCAACTACAGCCGAACCACCAAGAGCATCTTGGTAACCATTTGCTGGATCAAGTGCTTTAATGAAGAATTTAGCAGTATACCTATTCAAGTCTAAAGTATGGTCCGTAACCGTACCTCTGAAGGTAAGGTCTTGTCCATTAAGACCAGCAGGCTCGATTAGAGTGTTGGCATCCATGATTTTGTTACCACCACCGTTACCATCAGACCAGAATCCGTCATTAGCGTTGTACGTATTAAAGTTTGGCTGAAGGATGATTTTATTTGCACCACCGTCCAAAGTAGTTGCCAAATCAGGAACTCCCCAGAAACTTCCAAATACATAACCACCACCACAACATGGGTTAGGGTCAGCTGGATTTTCAAATACATTCATAAATCCAAACCAGTTGTCATTTGCATTTGCAGTTACATAGTTACCACCAGCTTGGTCAGCCCAAGAATAAGTGTATGGCCCACAGCCACCGCTTGCAGAAGCACTAAGATCAGCACACTCTAGAGGATCGTAACCATAAAATACAGTTTGATCTTCACCAGCGTCTACTATAAGAGCAGTTGGTTCAGTAAGATAGATTGCTCCACTCGCTGTGCAACCAAAACCATCATTAACATTAATGGTGTAATAACCAGTAGTTAACCCGTCGTTGGTTTGAGTTGTCGCTCCATTGCTCCACGCATATGAAACATCACAACCATTAGTTGATGCCGTGACAGATCCGTCATTTCCGCCATTACATGATACGTTGAAGCCACAACCCTGAACGTTAGCATTCAAGCTTAAGCTTAAGTCACATGATTTAGAAATATCAACTGTAAATGCTCCTTGACTAAATGAAGAAAATCCTTCAATTGCCAGATAGTAAGTTCCTGGCTGTAATGAAGCCGTAATGGAACTTCTTAAGCCACAAGCATCATCGTTAAGGGCGATGATAGAACCACCACATGGTGCAGTTGTTAAATATAGATATGTATCCCAAGTTGCTAAGTTACATGTAGTAAAGGTATAGGTTCCAGCACATGGAATTACCACTTCTAAAACTCGATCATTTGAACTTCTCAATGAACAATCATTACAAGCTCCAATCGTAGTTGAAGAATAACTTGTATTTGAAGTTACTGTAATACTCTCATCAATTCCTCCTGGAGGTGGAATACAAGGACACCCAACTGTAATTGTACCTGAACTAGGAGATGTGTTCTCGTCATCAATTAAGAATAAATAAGTTACACCCGCAGTTAAGTTTACATTATTCGTTTCATTTGAAAAGATGTCACTTACATATGTCCATCCAGAAGAACCACAAGAACCTGTTTTAATAAAAAGGTCTACATAGTAACCACTGTTTGTTACTTGAATCGGATATGCACCAGAAATTGAAGGTGTGAAGGAGAATACTTGTTCCTGACCAGGAGTTCCCCATGGTCCAGGTGGGTTCCAAGATCCATTTCCAGCACTCAAACTAAAACTAGCAGACGAGCCACAAGAAGCAATTGGAGTTATGTCATCACATGGATCTGCAGCAGGTGTAGGACAGCTTACTGTAATTGTTCCGTTACTTGCTGATGTGTTCTCATCATCAACCAACAGATAGTAAGTTGTTCCTGCAGTCATACTGATACTTATTGAACCTGATGAAAAAATATCATCTCCATAAGTCCATCCTGTTGGACCACAGCTTCCTGTCTTATAATAGATGTCTACATAGTAGCCACTATTGGTAAGAGATACTGTATGCGTTCCAGTTAATGTTGCTGTAAATGAATAAACAGCTTCCTCTCCTGGTGTTGACCATGGACCTCCAAGGTTGTTCCATTCTCCTGCACCGTTTAAACTAAACGATCCTGTTGAACCACAAGTAAGTGCAGTTGCATCATCACATGGATTAGA
>CAJQPH010000142.1 GCA_905480165.1 uncultured Flavobacteriales bacterium | reverse complement strand
AGATTCATCTCAACGAATGATATGGGGAAAACTTGGTTTACGTCCAATCTATCTTTTGACGATGGAGAAAGTTCTGGAGCTTACGCTGTTGCAATGAAAAATAAAAAAGAGGGAATTGTTGTTGGAGGAAACTATGAAACTCCAAAATCAAAACAAGCCAATTGCTTTATGACTATCGATGGCGGAAAAACCTGGACCCCACCTACCACACCACCTGAAGGATACATGTCTTGCGTTATTGAACACAAAGGGGTTTACTATTGCTGTGGGCCCAATGGTATTGATTACTCAATAAATAATGGTCAAACATGGACAAAGCTCGCCAACGGAAGGTTTTATACGCTAACAGCGCACAAAAAGAGGCTTTACGCTTCTGCTGATAAAGGCAGACTGGCAAAATTCAAATTACCAAAAAAATAATTAAGCTATTTTTCATTTTTAGGTGGTCTATTTTAGACTTTCAATTATTTTTGTAAAAAAAATCTCATGAGCGATATTCAAAGAATTCAATGTTTAATTATCGGATCAGGTCCTGCTGGTTATACCGCAGCCATATATGCAGCAAGAGCAGATATGAAACCTGTTTTATATGAGGGGCTTCAGCCGGGAGGTCAATTGACTACAACCAATGAAGTTGAGAACTTTCCTGGATATAAAGATGGTGTAACAGGCCCAGAGATGATGATTGAGCTTAAGGAACAAGCTTTACGTTTTGAAACAGATGTAAGACCTGGTTTTATAAATAAGGTGGATTTTTCTGGAGAGATACATAAATGTTGGGCAGACGATGGAACTGAAATTCATGCGGATACGATTATCATATCTACAGGTGCTTCTGCAAAATATCTCGGATTGGATAGCGAACAAAAATATTTGAAACTCGGTGGTGGTGTTTCGGCATGTGCCGTTTGTGATGGATTCTTTTACAGAGGCCATGAGACCGTCATTGTTGGCGCAGGAGACTCTGCCTGTGAAGAAGCGCATTATCTATCAAAGCTATGCACCAAAGTAACCATGCTCGTTAGAAAGGATGAATTTAGAGCTTCCAAAATCATGGCTGAGCGAGTACGCAAAACTGAAAACATTGAAATTCTTTACAATACTGAAACCAAAGAAGTTCTTGGAGACGGACAGCTCGTTACTGGTGTGAAAGCCATCAATAACAAAACCAATGAAGAAACAGAAATTCCATGTACTGGATTTTTTGTGGCGATTGGTCACAAACCAAATACCGATATTTTTAAGGAATATCTGAACCTTGATGAAACGGGATACATTGAATATGAAAACCCAGGAACGAGTTATACCAACGTTAATGGTGTATTTGTGGCTGGAGACGCTGCAGACAAAACCTATCGACAAGCAGTCACAGCGGCAGGAACTGGATGTATGGCGGCATTAGATGCTGAAAGATACTTGGCAGCCAAACATTAGTTAAAAATCGAAGTCCTCATCTTTAGAACATTCTCCTTTTAACTTGATTAGTTCTTCAGGATATTCATCCGTACTTGATTCTTTCCATTCTGCAAATTTCTCTTCAGTTTTAAAATGACTTTTCACTTTTTTTGAATAACAATCACAGTCATAAGATTCTTTATCGCAAGTTCTTTTAATAAAATCAGCCATAGATTCTGTGGGTTGACCACATGAAAATAACATTACAGATAACGAACATACACCCAAAATCAATTTCAATTTATTTTTTTTCATCATTTTATAATTTTAAAAATCAACTGCCTCTACCTCTGCTTCAGAATATGATTTCACTCCACAAGGGCAAAGCGTATCCATGGCTTCATGAAACTGGTCTTCGACTTGGCCTTTCATGGCTGCATTATAATCCTCATTGGTTTTGTATTTTTTCATCACCTCTTGCACAAAACAAGGGCAATCATATCCATAACTCGCATTTTGCTCAACACATTTGTCCATTAAAGCTTTTTGCCTCTCCTGCGTCCAACCTTCATTCATTTTAGAAACATATGAAAGTGCATAGCCAGAAGCCAGTAAAGTTACCAATACCCATGACAAACCAGCAATTTGAGTCAAGCGGTTATCGGCTCTTCGTCCTCTGATAATTAATTTTCCTCCCAAATAGATAAAGGAAACAGCTAGACATAAAATAAGTATGTACCGCATGATTACTTTGTTTTCTCCAGTCCATGATGAACCTTTAAGTAATAAATAAGAGATTAAAACAATTCCTCCAGCAACTGCACAAATCATCGTAATTGCAGCATACATCGAAACGGTTTCATCCTCCTCCTTATTGGATTTATATAATTTATATCCAAGATAAAAGCCTGCAATAGCAAGCAATAGAACAGCTAGAATTTTTATCATAACACAATAATTTTAGTTAAATATAACAAATCAAATGTGATATGTAACGTTCGATTCTTTATTTTAGCACGGTAATTGTATCACTCGACATTGAAATACTTGTTTATTAATTTTAAAAATATATCATGAAAACTTTATTCATCTCATTACTAATGCTGTGTATGACAAGCATGGCTTCTGCTCAAGGAAGAAAAATCGCTGGAATTACTTTTCCTCCCGAGCTAAAAACGAAAACAGGATCTCTTTATTTTAATGGTTGTGGTCTTAGAGAGAAATACACCTTAGATCTCTATGTAGCGGGACTTTACTTAAATAAGCCTACTATGGATGCAAAAAAAGTAATCAACGCTGATGCGGCACAAGCCATAAAAATTGTCATTGTATCAAGCAAGGTTACTCGTGACAAATTCAATGAATCTGTAAAAGATGGTTTTGCCAATGCCGCACCATACTCAGCAGCACCTGCGCAAATCAAGAAGTTCAAAAGCTTTTTTGCTGCTCCATTTAATGTGAACGATGAAATACTTATGATGTACAAACCTGGAAAAGGCACAGCTGTTATCATTAACGGAAAATTAAAAGGCGTTGTAGCTGGAATACCATTCAAAAAAGCATTGTTTGCTATTTGGTTAGGCAACAAACCTGCTCAAGGGAAGCTTAAGAAAGGAATGATGGGTCAAATATAGTGACCAAAAGAATCACCCATTTAAAAGGCCACAATTGTGGCCTTTTTTGTAGCCTA
>CAJQPH010000141.1 GCA_905480165.1 uncultured Flavobacteriales bacterium | reverse complement strand
ACTTCAGAAAAAAAACGACAGCTTAAACAATGCTTTGAATGAGGTGAAAGATGAATTCGATGAATTAATTTTTAGCCAAGAGCAGGGTATTGATAGCCCTGGTTTTGAATACATGCCTTATAAGTATAGATCTCAAGCAAAGAATAAATACATTAATGTCGAGGAAGATGCTAAAAGTGAATCCGATAAAAATTTCAAGAAAAGCATGGATAAGCTAAAAACTCCACGCAATACCATACCCTTTGAAGAAGTAGCTGATCCTTTTGAAGGAAGCGGAGGTGGACAAACATTTGGAGGGGGCAGTATGGGTACTGCTGGTGGTGAAGGCGTTGGCCTTGGACCTGGCCCGACTGGTGGCCACTCTGAATATGGTGATCTCGTGAGAATTAATAGTCCAGTACCTCCTCAATACGAAACAGAATTTAGTGGCAATATATGTGTGGAATTACTAATTGATCAACGAGGCGCTGCTATTTCTGCTAAATCCTTTAGTTCAACTAATCATCCTGAGAAAGAAGTAATAGATTCTGTTGTTTTATACGTTGCCAAGAATATCAGATTCAAAGCTGAACCTGGTGCTCCTAATAGAAAAGCATTTTACACCGTATACGTTCAAGCAAATTAATTATTCACAACATATCGACTGGCTGTTTCAGCAGTTTCCTGCCTTTCAAAAGAAGGGAGGACAAGCCTATAAGCCTGGACTATCACATACGCATAAGCTTCTTTCGTTATTTGATCTTGACCTTGAAAAGCTTCAATACATTCATGTGGCAGGAACCAATGGCAAAGGATCAGTATGCAGCGTTACTGCATCTCTACTCACGGAACAAAATCACAAAGTTGGACTCTTTACCTCACCTCACCTGTTTGATTTTAGGGAGAGAATTCGGGTCAATGGTAAAATGATTTCAGAAGAAGAAGTAATCGATTTTTGTGAAGTGATTCGCAATGCTGAGCTGGACTTTAAGCCTTCCTTTTTTGAAATCACATTTGTACTGGCCATTCGCCATTTCGCACATCAAAATTGTGATTATGTCGTTTTGGAAACCGGAATGGGAGGACGATTAGATGCCACCAATGTGGTAAAGCCTCTTATTTCAGTCATTACCAATATTGGTTTGGATCACCAGCAATATTTAGGAAATACATTGAAAGACATAGCTACTGAAAAAGCGGGAATTGTAAAGGAGCAAACACCTGTTGTCATTGGAAAAAAACAAGATGAAGTCTATACTGTTTTTGAACAAATAAGTAGTGAGAAAAAAGCGCCAATTCACATTGCTAAAGAAAGCTATGCCGATTTGAAGCTTCCAAAATACCAATTGGAGAATGTGAATACGGCCATTAGTGCTTTGTCGGAATTGCAGATTGAATGTTCGGAAGAAGTCATTCAAAAGTCCTTATCAAATTTATATAAAAACACAGGGTATCAGAAAAGAATGGAGATTGTCCAAGACAAGCCCACAATCATATTAGATGCTTCTCACAATAAAGATGGATTAGCAATCACACTTAACGAAATCCGTGGAAAATATAAGGGCGAAATTTATTGCATTTTCGGCAGCAGTAAAGAACGCGAGGTAAATGCGCGTTTCATGAATATATTTGATCATACACACCTCTATTTCTGTACCTTTTCAAATGAAAGAAGCAAAACTGTTGAAGATTGGAATACCATTAACACCACTTTAAATCAATCCATTAAAATTCATATGGATATCAATCCACTTTTTAATGAGGTTCGAGCAAAACTATCCCCTAATGATGTCTTGTTGGTTACTGGTAGTTTTTTCCTGCTGTCTGATTTAAATTTTGAACCTAAAAACAAAACATAGTTTGTAAATCACAAAATACCTTTATCTTTGCCCTCAATGGAAAAGCAGGTCATCCTTAATGCCAAGCACCTAGAACTGACTCTCAAAAGACTTTGCCACGAACTCATTGAATCTCATAACGATTTTAGTAATACCGTAATTGTTGGACTCCAACCACGAGGTATACATGTTGTAGAACGTCTTAAAATCATACTTGAGGACATTTTAAATAAAGAAATTACTTGTGGAAATCTAGACATTACATTTTACAGAGATGATTTTAGACGCAGAGAAACACCATTGTTACCAAGTGTAACCAATATTGACTTTAGCCTAGAAAATAAAGATGTTATTTTGGTAGACGACGTTTTATTTACGGGAAGGACCATTCGATCAGGACTAGATGCCGTTTTGTCTTTTGGGCGACCAAAAAGTGTCGAGCTTATGGTCCTCATTGACAGAAGATTTAGAAGAGACCTTCCTATTGAAGCCAATTATGTTGGTAAGGCCGTAGACACCTTAGTGTCAGAAAGAGTTTCTGTCGAATGGAAAGAACACGAAGGAGAAGATAAAATACTACTTTACACAAAAGAAAGCGATGAATAGTTTAAGTGTAGAACATTTAATTGGCATTAGAGATCTCACAAAGGAAGACCTTGATCTGATATTTAAAACAGCAGACAGCTTCAAACAGGTCATCAATAGACCCATTAAAAAAGTTCCCTCACTCAGAGACATAACTATTGCCAATTTATTTTTTGAAAACTCCACGAGAACAAAATTATCTTTTGAACTCGCAGAAAAACGACTTTCTGCAGATATTATCAATTTCAGCGCTTCAGGAAGTTCAGTAAAGAAAGGAGAGACTCTAGTGGATACAGTCAACAACATATTATCGATGAAAGTGGATTTGGTGGTCATGAGACATCCTAGCCCAGGAGCCGCCTCTTTTCTCTCGAAAAACGTGGATGCGAAAGTGGTAAATGCAGGTGATGGAACACATGAACATCCTACACAGGCACTACTTGACGCCTATTCAATAAGAGAAAAGCTGGGAAGCTTAAAAGGAAAAAAGATTGTAATTGTTGGAGATATTCTTCATTCAAGAGTTGCATTGTCTAATATTTATTGTCTTCAAAAGCTCGGAGCTGAGGTCATGGTTTGTGGTCCAAAAACATTAATCCCCAAAAACATTGAAGCACTGAACGTAAAAGTCTCAAATAACCTTAAAGAGGCTCTCGAATGGTGCGATGTGGCAAATATGCTACGTATTCAGCTAGAACGACAAGACGTTAAATATTTTCCTTCTCTTAGAGAATATGCCATGACTTTTGGCCTCAATAAGGAAATCCTAGACTCGCTCAGTAAAAAAATCGTCGTAATGCATCCTGGTCCTATAAATAGAGGCGTGGAGATTACATCTGATGTTGCCGACAGCGATCAAAGCATCATTCTTCAGCAAGTTGAAAATGGAGTTGCCATAAGAATGGCCGTAATTTATTTGCTTGCGGCTCAAATTGAACGGTAATTTTTTTACTTTTGAGTATCAATGAAAAATTTTACTTCAGAACATAAAGGAAAAATCGCAATAGTTCATTCTAATGTTGATAAACTGGACTCAACCAATGCTCCAGAACTTAAAAGTCTTTTTATTCATTTAAATAATGGATCGAATAACAAACTCGTATTGGATTTAGGCGCAACAAAATACTGTGACTCGTCAGGGTTAAGCGCTATTTTAATTGCCAATCGCTTGTGTAAAGACACCAACGGATCATTCTCTATTGCAAACTTGCAAAGCAATGTCCTTAAACTCATTCAAATTGCTCAGCTCGATAAGGTCTTAGACATCCACAATGACGTAGAATCAGCTGTCGCTAAATTAAAAGAGTGAATTTCACCGTAACCATTTTGGGAAGTGGGGCAGCCTTGCCAACACTTAACAGAATGCCATCTTCACAATATATAAATTGCAACAATAGACATTTTCTCATTGATTGTGCCGAAGGAACGCAAGTTCAGCTGCGTAAATACAAAGTTCATTTTCAAAAAATATCTCATATTTTCATTTCACACCTCCATGGAGATCATTATTTTGGTTTGGTTGGACTATTGAGCTCTATGAGTCTTTTGGGACGTGAAAAAGAAATGCATCTATTTGGGCCGCCAGAGCTTGAAGGGATTTTAACGACGCAGCTCGAATACGGTGGGTCAAGGCTCTCATTCAAAATCATTTTCCATTCATTAAGCTTTCATACAAAAGAAAAAATTCACGAAGATGATGTTCTCGAAGTATATAGCTTTCCGTTAAAGCATAAAGTGCCTACATGTGGATTTTTAATCAAAGAGAAGCCAAAGCTTTTAAAAATTGATAGTGATAAACTAAAAGATAAAAATATCAAAATTGAGCATTACAAATTGTTACAGAATGCGCAAGATATACAACTTGAAAACGGCACCTTATATCGATATCAAGACTTTACCTTACTACCTCATCCACCAATGAGCTATGCCTATTGTTCGGATACCAAGAAAGATTTGAAAATACCTGAATTTATAGAGAATTGTACTGTTTTATATCACGAAGCCACTTTCTTAAAAAAAGACAAGTCAATTGCCAATAGCACCATGCATTCTACAACCATTGATGCTGCTAATATTGCTTCTTTGGGAAAAGTGAAAAGTCTTTACGTTGGTCATTTATCATCCAGGTATAGGTCTGACGAAAAGCATCTATTGGAATTGAAAGAAGTTTTCAAAAACTCCAATGTGGCCTATGATGGATTGATCATCGATCTATTTAAACAATGATAATGGCTCTTATCGCCATCATAAAAACAAAAAAGGAAGAAAAAATGGTTAGGAATAAAAGTACTGAGTCTATCTTAGACTTCGTCTCTACCACTATCTGCTCTTTTCTTTTTAAGGAAGCGGTCTGAAAAGCTACTTTATTTACGATGAATAACTTCATTATTTCATGATTTATTTTGTTACTAAGTGTGTTCATTTGTTGTTGTGTTTTGTTTGTTTGACAAATATGCGGACACTTTACTCCTGAAATATAAAGATTTGAGGGTTTGTGAAAAATATAGAAAATCCTACTCAAACTGATCTAGGTATATGTGCCAGTTGAGGTCGGTAGAATTACTTATATGATCTAATGTCTATGCTATCGGAAGCCATTAATGAATAATTAAATTTACATAAAAAAGGGGCCCTCTTTCGATGACCCCTATAAGGAAACTCAGTAATTGAATCCGCTTATTCAGCGATAAGTTTTCCTGTGTAGGTATTGTAATTTAAATCAGTAAGAATGATAATATATAAACCAGACTTCAGGTTTTTTGTTTGATAGGATTTCTGAAAAGAAACCTCTTTACTGTCAACTATTTGTCCATTAGCATTTAAAATAGTAAGCATTGTAATTTCATTATTATCCCAGCTGATCGTTGCATAATCCGATGTAGGATTTGGATAAATATTTAAATGATTTTCCTCTATCTCTATCACTGAAGCAGTATTCATTTCTTCAATAACTTGTTCTGCCATCACCACACATCCATTATAATCAACGATGGTCGCCTCATAGAACCCTGCAGGTACATCGTAAAGATCCTCTGAGTCATCCCCCGTATTCCAAGTATAATAATATGGATAAGTTCCTCCCGAAACTGAAAGGTCTATATCTACATTATCCCACTCAGTTGGCTCAGTTGTACTAATATCAGCAGACAATGTCTCAGGCTGCATTACATTAAAACTTCCCCATACAACACAATCATTACCATCTGTAATTTCTACACGATACGTTCCCGTAGTAAGATTATTGATGTCTTGTGAGGTCATTCCATTATCCCACTGATAAGAGTAAGCTGGATTCCCTTCTATAATAGTCAGGTCAATCGCTCCATTCGAAACCCCATGACAAGTAACATGATCAACATCACCCTCAAATATCGTAGTAAGATAGGTCGTAATTGTAATCGTAGTGTCTATTGAACATCCAGATGCATCAGTAACATTCAAAGAATAAACACCTGCCTCTATATCTAATAAACTTTGTTCTGTAGAACCATTTGACCACTCGTAGGTATACGGTGTGCTTCCTCCTTCTGCCTCAACATCTATCTGACCGCCATGAGTTTCGCATGACATAGAATGATTTGCCGTTAGCGTGATTGCATTAAATCCATATGCCATTTCGACAGCAGCGGCAGCATTTAATCGACCTTCTCCAATCAATCCAACATATGCCGGATTCAAAGTATCAATGTTTACTGAAGTTACTTTTAAGATGTATTCAATGTTCTCATTTGATAGACATGGATTGACTGCAAGCATCAACGCTACCGTTCCTGAAACAAAAGGTGATGCGTAAGAGGTACCTGAAGATTCCAATACCCAATTTTGACTAGGACTAATCCAAACATCATAACCTGGCGCAGTCAAATCCACTGTTGCATTATGCTGATGTGTCGAATTGGGATCACCAATAGAACTTTCATGATTATCAAATTTACCAATACTGGTTACTGAAAACACATTATCGTATGCTGAAGGGAAAACCAAACTATCCGGACCACCACAAGTGGAACCATTTCCTGCAGCAGCAACAATAAAGGAACCATTGTTGTAAGCCTCATCAATAGCCATTTGTTGATAGATGTTAAACTCACATCCAGAAGTCCAACTCAAATTAATGATTTGAGAACCATTGTAAGAAGCTGACAACACCTCGTTATAATTCATTCTATATAATCCTAAAGAACTATTATAACCAATCGAACTCTTGAAGTTTAAATTATCCGTGTTCCCTGCTGCAATAATTGAAACAGCTGTACCATGTCCTGACGGAGCAACATTAGATGGGTCATAATAGACAATAGAACCGACCAACTCTTCATGTGTAATTTCATAATTCTGATCAGAAATACCAATTACTATATTTGAATCTCCTATTGTATAATTCCATGCATCTTGTGCAGCAATAAGATTTAAGGCATATTGATTAGGAATCAAATCATAATCATTGGGCGTCGCCAAAGCTTGATATTGAGGACCATATTCCAATTTCGAAACTGAATTGACCTCATTAGCTAAAACTGTATACAAATCGACAATATCACAATTACAGCTCACTTCATATACCTTCTGAAGCATTTCATTCCTTGAGGAAGGAAGCGCCTTTTGAACATTCGTAATATTTAAAGAACTTATAACCGCATTAAATTCAATATCATTCGATATCAAATTTCCCGATGCACCTATATAAGGAACATGGTTCTCGTTTTCAATAGTCAACCAGACTTTAGAATCTTGTTGAGAAATAGAAGAAAACAAGGAAAGTATCATAAAGACAGACAAGGTTGTTTTTCTAAAAGAGTTTTTTAAAGTTTTCATATCCAATAATTTTAATTCGAGTTTAACTTGTTGGAACAAATCTCCTTTGATTATATAGGACAATAAAAAAAATGAGGTAAGTAGAATTAAAAATACATGAGCCTACGAAAGCGAAGCTAAGTATTGATATCAAAACCATTAGGTGGAAATACCTAGATAAAGCAATTGAATGACGGTTACTTCTGAGACGACCTAAAGAGTATAACCCCCGTCAATGCAAAGAAAGCATTAGGTATCCAGACTGAAATAAGTGAAGGAAACCCAAGATTTAATGCAGCAACAGTTAACATCTTCATGGCAAATATGTATATGAATACAATACCGAGACCTATTGCAATATTCACCCCTACACCTCCCCTCCTCTTGGTTGATGCCACTGATACCCCAATCAAAGTAAGTATATAAGCAGCAAAAGGATATGAGGTGCGTTGATGAAGTTCTATTTCATACATAGGAACCATAGATGAACCTTTTGTTTTCTCTCTTTTTATAAAGGATTTCAGCTCACTAAAGGACATCGTAGCAGCTGCACTCTCCCTATGAGCCATCTCCGAAATGGTAAAATTAAAGCTTGTGTCAAGGGTTTTCAAATGGCGAATCTCTATATGATCCTTGTAAAAGTTTTTTATATATAAATCCTTCAGCTGCCAAATTGAACTACCAGGTTTGTTCAAAGCATATCTGGATTTAATAAAACAACTTGGTTTATGGTCAGAAGTCCATTGTTGGAAAGTGAAATCATTAATTCTTTTATCTCTGTCATTATAATTAGAAAAGAAAACAGATTGATTATTGGGGTATTCCGCATGATAATCATCTACAACCATTACATCACGATAATACTTTTCTTCAAAATCTAACCTTGCCTTATTGGCATTAGGAACGATAAAGTGATTAATAAATAATGAGAACAACATCAATACAGTCGCTGAAATAAAATACGGACGCAAGTATCTGTAAATAGGCTTTCCACTGAACCAAATTGGAATGATTTCAGTATCCTTTGCCATTTTGGTGGTAAACCATATTACTGAGATAAAAACAATCATGGACGTAAACATATTCCCATAAAGTATGATGAAATTCAAATAATAATCAAAAATGATTTCGTTGAGAGGAGCCTTATTAGAAATAAAATCTCCAAGCTTTTCTGACACATCAAAGACAATAGAAAACATCATGATAATGGCAAGCATGAAAAAAAAGGTGGAAAGAAACTTCTTTATGATATACCTGTCAATAATGGAAAACATACTATAATCTTATATTTAGTTGCTTGACCATTTTATTTTTCCAGCTTACAAATGACCCATCTATTATTCGCACCCTAGCCTCTTTCATCAGCCTCAAGTAAAAAGATAAATTATGAATTGTAGCTATTTGAATACCTAGGTATTCACCTGATTTAATGAGATGACGAAGATATGATTTGGTATAATTGGTATCAACCCAACATGGACTGTTCTCATCGATAAGACTGTAATCCATTGACCATTTCTGATTCTTGATATTAATTGTACCGTTTTCAGTGAACAAAAGACCATGCCTAGCATTTCTAGAAGGCATTACGCAATCAAACATATCCACACCTAAAGCAATGCACTCAAGTAAATTTGAAGGCGTACCTACGCCCATCAGATATCTTGGCTTCGACTTGGGTAAAACATCTGTTACTAGAGCGGTCATTTCATAAAGGTCTTCTTCAGGTTCTCCTACACTAAGTCCCCCTATGGCATTTCCAACAGCATCCATTGAAGCGATATATTCTGCCGACTCCCTTCTTAAATCCTTGTATGTACTACCTTGAATAATCGGGAATAAGGCTTGAGTATATCCATATTTCCCTTCCGTTTTGTTCATTTGATCAATACACCTATTCAACCACCTGTGCGTCATTTTCATTGAGTTTTTCGCATAAGTATAATCACACGGATATGGCGTACATTCATCGAAAGCCATAATTATATCCGCTCCAATAGTCTTTTGAATATCAATAGCTCTTTCAGGAGTAAAAAAATGATAACTTCCGTCTATGTGAGACTGAAACTTAACCCCTTCTTCATTTATTTTCCTCGATCCCGACAAGGAATAAACTTGGTATCCCCCGCTATCCGTTAAAATTGGCTTGTTCCAAGAAATAAATTTATGTAAGCCACCGGCTCTTTCAATAATATCAGTGCCCGGCCGTAAAAAAAGGTGGTACGTGTTTCCCAATATTATTTCTGCCTTAACATCGTGTTCAAGCTCCTTTTGATGAACCCCCTTAACAGACCCACTTGTACCCACAGGCATGAATATAGGAGTCTCTATTGGTCCATGGTCCGTCATTAAAATACCAGCTCGGGCATTTGAGTCTGGGTCCGAATGAATTAAGTCAAAGTGCATAAGAATGTTGATAAAATATCGAAACAAAGATACATTGAAATCAATTCAAATTGAATATTTGTAAATACATATTATGACAGAATTAAATCAGTATCTCAATAACGAACTATTTATAGGCTGTCTTGTCTTGTTTTATTTAACGATATCTATTCAACTATATTACATTATTTTCATTTTTAGAAAATTAGCATTTTATAGCTCTTGTGATAAAACTGAACAAGAAGAAATACCATTGAGTATTATTATTGCGTCAAGAAATGACGGCAAAGCATTAGAAGAAAACCTTGAATTCGTTCTAAATCAGAGGTATTCAAAATTTGAGGTAATTGTAGTTAATAATAACTCTGTTGATCACAGTAAACAAGTTCTTTCTGAGTTAGAAAAAAAGCATCATCATTTAAAAATTGTAGAATTCAATAACAGTAAGCATATCCGTCCTGGCAAAAAACTCCCGTTAACCATTGGTATTAAAGCTGCTAAAAATGAACATTTAATACTCACCGACGCTGACTGTAGACCTGCCTCTCAATTGTGGTTAAAAAAAATGGCTCAAGGTTTTAGTAATAAAGATGACGTCATTCTTGGGTATGGACCCTATTTAAAAGCAAATGGGATTCTAAATAGGATCATTAGATTCGATACTGCCTGGATAGGTGTAAATTATTTATCTTTTACATTGAGCAAAATACCTTACATGGGAGTTGGGAGAAACCTTGCTTACACTAAAGAAGCTTACCATGCTGTTGATGGATTTAAATCACACTATTCTCTCGCTTCTGGTGACGATGATCTATTCGTTCAAGAAGTAGCTAAGAAAAGTACATTAGGAATACAAATTGATACAGATTCATTTTGTTATTCTCCTTCAAAAAAAACCTGGTCTTCATGGATTAAACAGAAGTCAAGGCATTATACAACTTCATCCAAATATGGTTTTATCAAAAAACTATTGTTAGCAATCTATCCAATATCACTGATTCTAGCTTGGTTTTCTTTTGTTTCTTTGGTGATAGTCGGTGATTCACTATTCATATTTATAACCATAATGAGTATGTTTTACTTGATTAAATGGTG